>JACDGC010000549.1 GCA_013815535.1 Ktedonobacterales bacterium | reverse complement strand
GATGATGGCCGCTGGCGGGAAGACGATGAACGCGATCGTCGCGGCGGTGCCGTGGATGCTGACGCCATTGACGTACCCCAGCCCATTGGCGGGAAAGAGCGCGACGGTCAGCACCGCCAGGGCTTCCACCCCCAAGCCAATCAAGCCCACCCGCACCAAGGGGCTGCGCGCCAGGGTGCGCTGCACCAGCGCCACCAGCAAGGCCGCGTGCGCCAGCGCCAATGCGAAGAAGCCAATTTCCATGATGTAGCCAAACGAACTGACCGCGTAGGAGCTGAGCGACGAGCGCACAATATCGTGGTCACGTTCCAGCACGTGGGCCGCCAAGCCCGTGACCACGAAGATGCTGGCGCCCGTCGCCACCACCCACCCCAACCATGTCTGCCCGGTTGCCCGCGTCATACCCTGCATCTGTCGCGCTCCTGTTGCCCAGCGTAAGCCGCCATGCAGCCCCCTACATATTAAGTCAGACCAGCACTCTTGGGGGCAAGCAACGGAACTCACGACGGCGTGCTCAGGCGTGCGCGAAAGCCTCCTCGATGATCGGCGCGATCTCTTCCCACTCGACGCTGGTTTGGCGACCGTGATCGAATTCATTGGCCAGCCAGGCCGAGATGGTTTGCACGCGCGGGTCATCCTTGGGGAGCATCTGCCCCAGATGCTGGTGGATGAGGAAGATGATCCCGGCCACGCCGCTTTCTTTGGTCAGCGAGACTTCCAGGGGGCGACCCAAGAGTTCGGGGACGTTGAAGGGGGCATACATCCACCAAAACTTGTTCAGGCCGTCGGCATGCACGCCCGCGCGGGTGCGGTGGGCATCGCGGCCATAGAGCGGATATTTGGGGGGCACCGCCTCGCCCATCTGGGCATAGAGATCCACCAGCGCATTGAGGGCGGTGAAGTCGGGTTGCGCTTCGGGGAAATAGCCCATCCCCAACAGGTGCAGCAGCACGCCTTCCAGCGGTGCGTTGCCGGTGCGCTCGCCTTTGCCCAGCAGCGTGCCATTGATGACGCTGCATCCCGCGCGGATGGCCGCCAGACAGTTGGCCACCACCAGCCAGGTATCATTATGTGGATGGAACTCCAGATCCGCTGATGCCACGCCGAGCGACCGCAGCAGGCCGATCAAGCGCGGCACGCTGCGTGGCAGGGCGACATCCTCATAGGGCAGGCCCAGGCCCAGCGTATCGCAGACGCGAAACTTGGGGCGCAATGCGTCGCCATAGGGGGCGGCCACGGCCAGCACCGCCGCGACGAATGGTTGCAAGAAATCGGTGGGGGCACGCGTGGCGTCTTCCAGGTGCAACCGTGGCCGGATGCCTGCCTCCAGGGTGAGACGCACCGCTTCCAGATACGTCTCGGCTGCCTGGTTGCGGCCCCCTGGCGTGAACTTGTGGAAGGTGTGGTAATCCGACGCACTGGCCAACATGCCCGTCTCGCGCACCCCCAGGCTGCGGATGAGGGCGACATCTTTGGCCGTCGCGCGAATCCACGTGGTTGGTTCGACGGGCGCGCCCGCCTGGTAGCGTTCCAACGCGCCTTCGAGCGCGGCCCGATCCGACGGCCGATAGGCGAAAAACTCGGCCTGCCGAATGGCACCAGATTGGGCGGTGAAGCGACATTGGATGTCATAGATCGCCAGGCTTTGCTCCACCGTCAACGGCAGACCGCCTTGTTGGCCGTCACGGTGAGTCGTCTCCGTCGTCCAGGCGGCGACGGGGAGGTTGGCAGGCCGTTCGGTCCAGTCATATTGTGGGAAGGCATGGTGGGGAAATGTCGCGGGGAAATATTCGGGCTCCTGGGGTTCATGCATGATGCTCATCATTTTCGCTCCTTTGCGTATGACATGTGCTGCTACAAATTGTATGGAGAGTGGATCATGCTCGTCAATATTGATTATGCTCTCAATATATCAGTGCGTGAGGTACGTGAATGCACCCCGGGAAATATTTGACGGCGCGGGCAGTGGCGGAGTCGCTGGGCGTCAGCGTCGCCACGGTGTATGCCTATGTCAGTCGTGGCCTCATCCGCTCGGAAGCGGGGGCCGATGCCAGCAAGCGGTCGCGGCGCTACCTGGGTGACGACGTGCAGAAACTGCTGGACCAAAAACGCTTTCGTCACGATCCGGGTGAGGCGGCGGCAAGCGCGATGCATTGGGGAGCGCCCGTGCTCGAATCCGCCTTGACCCACATCACCGAGGCTGGGCTGCACTACCGGGGGCAAAATGCCATCACCCTCGCTACCACCTCGACCATCGAGCAGGTGGCGGCGCTGATGTGGCTGGGCGACAGTGCCCGCGCACATGACCTCTTCGCGTGTCCTCCGCACGAGATTCTGGCGGCCATCTGGCCCCAGATCCCACGCGACGGCTTGCCAGGGCAACGCCTGACGATTGCCCTGGCGCTGGCTTCCGCGCATGATACGGCGGCGTATGACCTGGATCTGCGCTTCGGCAATGTCGCGGCGACCGGGGCGCGCATCCTGGCGCTGCTGGCTGCCGTCCTGGCGGATGACCCTGGCATGCAGGCACCGATCGCCGACGAATTGGCGCGGCAATGGTGCCCCGCGCAACCTGCCGCGCGCGAGCTTTTGTCGGCGGCGCTCATCCTTTGTGCGGATCACGAGTTGAACGCGTCGGCCTTCGTTGCGCGGGTGGTGGCCTCTGCCGACGCGCATCTCTATCTGGTGGTGACGGCGGGGCTGGCGGCGCTGGGCGGCTTCAAGCACGGTGGCCATACGGGTCTGGTCGAGGCCTTTTTGAGCGAAGTGGGTGAATCTGCCGCAGCGCGCCAAGTCATCAGCCAACGGCTGCGGCGCGGCGTCTGCATCCCTGGTTTTGGGCATCGGCTCTACCCCGATGGCGATCCACGGGGGGCCGCGCTGCTGCGGTTGCTCAACGCGCATTTACCCACTGCGCCGGCCACCGCTCTGGCCAATATGGTCGCCGCTGAGGTCCAGCGCGTCACGGGCAAGGCCCCCACGATTGACTTTGGGTTGGTGGCGCTCGCCCGCGCCATTGGTCTGCCAGATGGCGGTGCACTCGCCATGTTCGCCCTTGGCCGCACGGTGGGGTGGATTGGCCACGCCATCGAGCAATATCACACCGGCCAGTTGATTCGCCCGCGCGCGAAATATGTGGGGCTATGAGTGTGCCGTTGCGCGCATGCACGCGGCGTCAGTCGGTCGCGGATGCACTGACATACCACGCGGTGGCCGTCACCAGCGGGGTCGTGGGGGCCTCGCGCAAGGCGATGGTTTGTGCCAGCACCGCGCCCCGCTCATTCACCCGTTCGGCCTGGGTGGTGAGGGTGATGCTATCACCGGGGCGGGCCGAACGCAGATAATTGATGGCTAGGCGGCGCGGCTGCCAGGTCCGCCGCATGGTCGGCATTTCACTGGCCCAGCGATCAAAGGCGAGCCGCGCGGATTCCGCCAGCCAGTCGCCATAGACACAATTATTGACGTGTTGCAATGAATCAGCCTCATACCCGCGTGCCCACCATTCGACATGGGTGGGGGATAACGTGCCCGCCTCAGTGTGTGAC
>JACDGC010000021.1 GCA_013815535.1 Ktedonobacterales bacterium | reverse complement strand
CGCAGCATCTCTTGAACCAACTGGGCTTTAAATTCCGCTGTGTAGTGTTTTCTTCCGGTACTCATCAACCGTTCTGTCCCTTAGAAGTGCCGCTTCCATTGTCCAACTTCTCTGGGTCATTATAATCCTTGTGCCATCTGGGCATCTTGGATGAGCCCGTGCTGCTCGACAGCGCGCGGAAGACCACCACCTCGGTAGCAGCGAGGTGGCAAAATGATGTGAGCATCACCCCACTTTGGCGTGCCTGGGTCAGTGCCTTCTACGAGCAGACTCCATATCTCCATGAGCGTTCTCACCGACAAACCTGTCACTTCCTCTTGCTGGCGGGCAGATGGCTCGCCACGTACCATCCCGAGGTGAGCGAACCCACCGAATGGACGGAGGTCATCGCCGCAGAATATGTGGCCTACACCTGCAACGAGGCAAAACGGGGTGACCTGTCCCCTGCCTCCTACAACAAACGCGCGCACTTCCTGAACACTCCCCAAAAACTGAGTCCCGGCGGCATTGACAATCGGCTCGGTGCGCTCCGATCCCTCTTTGCTCAGGTGCAGCGGCGCATCTACACCGTCAACGACACCCCATCTCCCCGCCTGCAACTGACCTGGCTTCCGCAGGAAGCCTTCAAGACGCCCGATGATGTCTTGGCGGCGCGGCGGCCTAATCCGAAAGACATTCACGAAGATAGCTGGTTCAAACTCATCTGGGCCGCCTGTACGCTTACGAAGGATATCTTGTCAACCCATTCACGCAATCCCCAATACCCGCTGGCCTACTACCGTGCAGCTTGTTTGATCTGGGTGACGGCGGCGCGCCGAGCCGATGAGATTCGCCGCTTGAGCGTGGGCTGTGTCCGCCGCGAGTGGGCACCAGAAATGCGCGATGAGGCGGGGAACCAGGTGGAGCCGGCGGAGGAATTGTGCTATTTGCGGGTGCCAACCAACAAGATGCGGGGGGAGTTTTACGTCCCCATCCCGTCCTACGTCGCCGATGCGATTGAGGTCTGGGAAAGTGTTCGCCCTCCCAACCAGGAGATGGTTCACGATCGGAAAACGCACAAACCGACCAAGTACCTGTTCCAATATCGCAATGACCTCATGGGCGAAAGATTTCTCAATGGCAGCGCGATTCCGTTGCTCTGCAAGAGTGCCGGAGTCAGTCAAACCGATGTCGTGGGACGCATCACCTCGCATCGGGCACGGGCCACCACCGCCACCTGGATGCACAAAATGGGCATGGCCCCCTCGGATATTGGTCGCTTATTAGGGCACACCGATCCCTTGCGCTCCTTACCCTGGTATTTGCGCGAAGACAAGCATCATTTGGGGCGCGCGTACCGCAAGGCCAATCCCCTCGAACGTTTTGTCGCCGCGATTCTGGATACGGATGCGCACGCCAAGCAGGACCCGTGTATTTTCTACTACCTAGCGGATGGGCCAGAAGGACGACCCAGGATGTGCGGTAATCCCCACTTCTCGCGCTGTATCCACCAAATGCACTGCGTGGAATGCGAGGCGTTCATCAATCATGAGCAGGCGGAGGCCATTGAGAAGCGCGAAGGGGCACTCCTGATTTCGGTGCCGGTTCCGCTGCCACCGGTCATGGTCTCCGAATTGAACGAGCAAGATGAGGCGGGAAGCAGCACGACAACCATTCGGGAGTCGCATCTTCCTCCCGCCCTTCCTAGTCCCGACTTTCATTTCAACAAAAAGGTGCCATTCCGTTCGGCGACCACGACCACGCCGAATCTCTTGGCTAGGTTGGCATCCCTGGAAATCCAGATCGCCAAGAAGCGCCGAGGCAAAGCCGATCAGCGAAGTGCCGCGTTGCGGGCCCTGTTGCAAGAACAGGCGGAATTACAAGCCCAAGTCGAACGACAGAAGCTGGAGAGCTAGTGAACGTCACCTTGCGCCGCGCTCTAGGGGAAAACATCGTGCCGGAAGGCGTTGCTGACGCGAGGACGCCATCGTCCCTCCTTGTAAGAAAATGGCGTCCTCGCGTCAGCAACCCAACGGTGCGACCTCAAAGAAGTGCTCATGAATCGTGTTTGGGGTTGACTTTTTTCAATTGATCCCTCATAACCACCCAACTGTGGCGAGAACTGCGCGAGCAAGGCTTTTCCCAGTCACCCCGCACGGTGTCACGCTACCTCACACTGCTCCGGCACGAGGCAGGAGTGCCCTGGAAGTTCAAGACTGTCGCCCCCACGATCACTTACGAGCCGACGGCCCCACCGCCCGTGGCTTTGTCGCCCAGGCAAGCGGCGCGGCTCTTTCAGCGGCGGCCCAGCCGTCTGAGCCAGCCGGAACGGCAACAGATCACCGATTTGTGCGGGAAAGACGCGGTCGTTGCGCAGACCTACGCGCACATTCAAGCCTTTTGCGAGATGGTGCGCTCCCGCACCGGCGACCACCTTGACGACTGGCTAGCGAGTATCGAACAGCAGGGTTGCCCGCAACTGCGGGCCTTCGCGGTGCAGTTACAAAAGGATCGGGAGGCTGTACAAGCGGGCCTCACGCAGATCTGGTCGCAAGGAGCCGTCGAGGGCCATGTGAATCGTCTCAAGTTGATCAAGCGCAGTGGCTATGGGCGGATGGGGTTTGCCACCTTGCGGCAGCGGGTCCTCATCCGTCAAGCGAGCTAGTAAAACAAGAGCAAGCGGAGCCTATTCCTCGATCAGCAAAAGATCGGGAGTCCCGGAGAAATTTGGCGAGGCGTCTCCCATTCGGCTCGTGCTTACGGTTCGCAAGTTCTTCTGCCGGACTCCCGACTGCCCTTACCCGATCTTCACGGAACGACTTCCGGATTTCCTGGCGTGCTCTTCCCGTCTCACCAATTGTCTCCGCACGGCGGTCCAAGGGCTGGGATTTACGGCTGGTGGCAAGGGGGGCGAGCGGCTGAGTGCCCAGTTAAGGATGCCGACGTCTGATGCCATCGTGCTCTGGTCCCTGTTTTTAGCCACTAAGCCGAAGCAGCCGCCCGTACAGGTGGTCGGCGTCGATGATTGGAGTTGGCGGCGGGGGCGGCGTTTCGGCGGCATTTTCGTCAACCTGGAAACCCACCGCATCGTAGATATGCAAGCAGAGCGGGATGCATAACAGGTGCAGCAGTGGTTGGCGACTCATCCGGAAGTCACCATCGTGAGCCGGAATCGTGGGGCACCTACCTTGACGGTGCGACGCACTGTGCTCCCCATGCCATCCAAATCGCCGATCGCTGGCATCTGTTGGCGAAAGTAGGCGATGCCGTTGAGGCGTTCTTGATTCGTGCCCAGATTCGTCTCCCCGCATCGTTGGAGGTTGCGCAGACACTGGTCACTCCCCTCGCACCGCTGCCGCTTTCATTTTCCGCCGCCCCTGCGCGTCAGCAGCGTGCCGCAACACGTCTGCGCCATAAATGGCACATGGCACAGCGGGCGCAAGAATTGCATCAAACCGGAATGGGTCTGCGCCACCTTGGGGAAGCCCTCGGTTTGGCACACAATACGGTGCGGACGTATCTGCAGCTCACTGAGCCGCTATCGCCCACGCCTCGCCCCTTGCGATCCAGTCGTCTGGACCTCCATGAAGACTATATGTGCGAACGCTGGCAGCAGGGAGAACGCAATGTGCAGCGCAGATGTATCGCGACCTGTGTGGGCGTGGCTATCGAGGCAGTACGACGATGGTATAGGCCAATGTCGCCCATTTGCGCACGACGGTCCCGGGTGAACTGCCGCGCTCTCGTAGTGTTCGTGCACAGGCAGGCCCCCCGTGCCTTACGCTGGTTCCTCGCAAGTCCGTTTAACCGCCTCACGTGGGAGGACCTGACGCGGCGTGAATGCCTCATGCAGAGTTCGCCCGAACTGGCCACCTTTGCATCGCTGCTCCACATGTTTCGGAAGATGGTGCGTGAACGCCGTCATGCCGACTTACGCTCATGGATGCAAGACGCGTTCGCCAGCGGAATTGCCGAACTACAGCGCTTTGTCGGCGGGCTCGAACGCGATTACGACGCCGTTCACATGGCACTTTGCTTTCCTTGGAGCCAGGGCATTACTGAGGGGAAAATCAACAAGATCAAGACCCTGAAACGCAGCATGTATGGGCGTGCAGGAATGGCCCTGCTGCGGCAACGCCTACTAGTTGGTGTCGCGTAGATAGGGACGGACATGAGCGTACCAGATGGCGATGCCGGGGGCAAGGCTTCATTAAAAACCAGGATGATCCTATTCTACGTCGGCGTTGACACGGGATAGTGTATAAGATGAGGGGGGGAGCTAGTCTATTTCCTGCTCGTATGCATCCAAAGGGAGGGGGCTTTAGCGCTGGAGTACTTCGAAAAGAGTCATCAGGGAATTTGTAGAATGTTTGATGATAAGCGGTGCTGCTTGCAGTACCGTGGCGTGCACCGCTCAGTTTTTCTTTTCTAGGAACGCCTGCTTTTGGGTACCTGTTATGCCCATCTTCACCACCAACCACATCCTCCGAACTGGAGCTTTTCGAGAGAGCTTACATTTTCACTCCTAGCAACTCTCTCTCCCGAACTTCCACCACGTGCCAGGCAACATCAAGGCCGAAGTGTTGCGTCCAAAGTAGGACATCGCGTCGCCACCTTAATTCCCGCGCTAATGCAGATGATGGCGTTTCATAGATCATAGCGGTGAGGAGGGCGATGATGTAAGGACAACAAAGTTCAACAAGGTGGGATTCCAACCAAGCCCGAGCGTCATGAAGAGGTCGAGGTGTAAGCCATTCTGCAAGCAATTCTAGGTGGAATGGCACCTCACTATTTTTTGCCTGAGTGAAGTAATTTGTTGAAGACGCGCTATTACATGTTGACTGGTACTGTTCATCCAGTTGTGATGAGAGCGAAAACTGATGGATGGTATGCGGCATAGTAGTCATAGCACTTGGACTCCTTGTCTCCCCATGTATGTAAGCTTATACTGTAGACCCTTTGGTGGAGAGCTCTCCACCAAAGGATAGTGAGCAAGCCTACACTGTCCGAAACGAAGATGCCTGCTTGGCGAGTAGCCTCAGGGAGCTTAGGATGATTTTTGTTGCTCCCCAATAAACAATATACATTAAAGATGGGTGCGTGTCAATCCCTGTAAATGCCATTACTCGCACCCTTAATTTCTCCTTTTGCTCGTTCATGACCTATTCTTGGAATGCTTCATTGCGCTACAATGTATATTGTTTCCTGCTCATATTATGGGTTTGCCTAACTTTGTTGCGCGGCGTAGATAGGAGTTTCATGGTACAAACACGTCGAGGTCGAAAAGAGATCGAATTAGATGCGGTGCCACCCACTACCCACCTTGTAGGTGAAGCAGTACGAAAATGGCGGCGCCAGCGTGGACTCACCGTTACTGAGTTGGCAATCCGTGCCGGTTTTGGCCGCAGTGGTCGCAGCTACATTTCTAAGATAGAACATGGCGCGATACGGCAGATAGGGGAACCGCATCTTTTGGCGATTTTGACGGCACTTCAGATACAGCGAAGCGATTTGTCTCTTCTCCCCATGTCTAATACGGCCACTAATCATCCTGCTTTGGACGCGACACCCTTTTCCGACCCTTGGACGATGATCGACCAAGCGCGCGAAGGGACACCTTCCTCTGTTCCTATTCAACGAACTGGTCATGAAGCCGTTCTTGAGCAGGTGGCGCGCAATTCGGCCCAGCGTGTAATGCACAGAGACATAAACGCATCCAATGAAATGATGATCGATATTGTCTTGCAAGATATCGAACAGTATTGTCAGCGCTACATGCAACAATTGCTGCAACAGGTGCTACGACCACTCCTGCAAACCCTCATGCGTGAGGCTAGTTCCTCTCATTCGCTAGACGAACAGACGCTTGCTCAGGTCAGACAACTGCTTTCTCAGAATCTCGGGCAGGAAACAGGGATACCTCAGAGCAATGATCAGCTGCTATCTCATGAACCACCTGCTCAGGTAGCTCCGCATTGAGTCATTGAGCAGGGTTACCCAACCTCCATTTCTTGTCCCAGGAGGAGGATTCGTTCGGATTTCTGGCGATAGGCTTGGGCGTCACTGTGTTTAAGGATTGTCAGGGTCTCTTGGTAACACTGTTGTGCCGCTGAGAAGTTGCCGTGCCACCGCATAGAATCACCCCGCGCCGTCCACACTTGAGCTAACAACGGTATATCATGTAAGCGCTCGGCAATTGCAGCGGCACGATCAATGTACTCGTGATCTCCCATAATTTGAGGAATAGAGCGACTCAAACGCGCTTGTGCGAGGAATGCCAGACCTTCGCCTGCCAAATCTTGGCTCAGCCGGGTATCATCTAATGCTGCATGGCAGTGACGCTCGGCAATTTTGAGCAATTGTGGCCGATCAGTGGTTTGCATGGCCAACTCAGCGCAATCAAGGGTTATTTCAGCATGCACGCCATGAAAGCGACCACGTTCCATGAGGTCAGGGCTTGTCTCATAATATTCTTGCACCAACTCGATTGCCTGGAATGCACGCTTAAATTCGCGCCGCCAGCGCAGTACCTGGGCATCAATCCAATGCCAGCGCGCCCGTTCACGATCCCACGAATGTTGCCCGATTAAGGTATGCGCCTGCTGGAGAAACACAAGCGATTCATCATAACGGGCCAGTAAAAAACTGTCTATCGCAAGGCGTTCATAGACCTGATATCGTACACGAGCGTCTACGTCATCTGGGGACAATGCGCCCAAGGCACTCAGGGTCTGTACCGTATACCGGTAAGCCTGTCCGAACAGTTGCATATCATAACATGCGGAGGCGGCCAGTTTAGCCAGCACCACAAATGCACCTGGATCTTCGATGTAGCGTGCCACCGTCATCGCATCCGCTACATATTGTAGAGTAAGGGCATGAGATCCGCTACGTAAAGCGCCTAAACCCAGCATGAACAACAGGCGCATATGTTGCATGGGGGTTTTGCGACGAGTTAACCATGGGAGGAGAAGCAACGTGAGATCGTCATATTCCATCTGACGGTGTCCTGCATAAGCAACGGTTAAATCGCGGGCAAGCTGAGGCGCGTAATCGCGATGTTCTTGATCATGACGATGATCAGGGACATTGAGATAAGTGAGAATCATGACCGTACCTGAACAACGTTGGTGAACAATTGTATAGACATAACAAGGATTATAGCTTATTTAAGGAGTAGGGTGCGCGAAGGAGCAAACTCTTCCCGCACCCAATGACGGGCCGGCTCCCTAATGCCCACACGGCATCGTGACGCCCCCGCCACATCCCCCGGGAGGAGGGAGCGTTGGAGTTGGCGTCGGATCGTCAGCGATGTATGCTGGATGGGGCGTACCTGAGATGGACGTGATGGGATTCACGGACATCATAGCCAGAGATAGCCCGCATACAGCGATGATGAGGAATACGCCCACGCGGCAGCGAACTAAAGCAAAAAAGTTAGATGGGCGCAGGGTTTGACAGACACGGGGATCCCTCGGTAGAGTATACATGAAACGTTCTCCTCGTAGAGTCGTGAAGAGACGCACGCTGGTAAGTGCCAACGTGGAGAGAGAGTCGCTTCGTGGAATGGTCTGAAGTCTGGGTGGTACTAGGTCTTCAGACCAGCCTTTTGCGAGAAGCAAGACTCAGCAGATGGGATGGGGTGAATAGAGGATGTGCTAGCTCATCAATATTGCTCCTTTCTCAGCATCCAAGCAGCAGTGGCCTGAATGTATGCCTGAAGAAAAGATAAGAGATTGAGGAGGGGCGCCGAAAGCCACAAGGGTATGAGGGTATTACGAAGGGAATTTTAAGAATGAAAAGTTGCTTCTGCCATCGACAAAGGAATCCAAGTCAAGAGTGTGTATAGGGGTTCAGAAATGAAATGAATCTATAATTTGTGATAATAGGGTTTGCAAAGATCAGTGGATTTGGTCTCACGGGAACCTTCCGTTCGAAACTTGGTCAGAGCATCGCGAATCGAGGTGCGTGATAACAATAGCCGAACATCGCTCGATTAGTGAGGCGTTGTTCTGGAATTTTCCAGGTTCCCGAGGGTGGTCTGTTTAGAAAGGATGATACCGCTGAAGGCATCACATCTAGCAACGAAACGGAGATCGGCCTAAATTCCTGATCCCCCATTCGTGATGCTCTGACCAAGTTTCTGCTCTCCACTAAACTGGAGCATTCCCATCATTCACCCGCGGCGTGTTCACTCGATGATGAACTCGCGCGACGCAGGCCCAGGCGTCGTACCACATCGGCCCCATAAGGATTATCCTCGGTACGCAACCGACTCATATAGCGTGAGGTCGTGGCGATATTACTATGGCCCAGTCGGCGTTGAATCTCGCTCAACGGTGCATGGACCTCGTCCATCGTGACAGAAAAAGAATGGCGTGCCTGGTGGGGATGCGTGTCTGGTCCCAGATGCTGCTTAAACAGGTAGGCAATGCCAATGGGGCGGAGCGGCTGACCGCAGGCCGATGGATTGCGGCTACAATTCACCCAGACTGGCGCATCTACGGCTTGTGCGTGCCAGTCTGGGCCATAGAGCAGGAGCAAATAGTCGAGCAGAGCCGCAGCGACATCGGTCTCCAAGGCATCGATGAGGATCTTGCCACCTTTCGCACGGAAAGTTACCGTGAGCGCATGGCGGCTGTGTCCGTTAGTCTTGCTGTCTTTCCAGGCAAGCTGGCCAATCGTCATACTCGCCAACTCGGTGACGCGCCGTCCCGTGCTGAAAGCCAAGGTGAGCAGCGCGAAGTCACGCCGATCCTTCAGGCGAGCAGCTCCGATCTTGCCGACGGCGGCCACAATGCGTCCTTCATCCAGGGCCTGGGCGGTCGCATACGATTCGACGGGACGGCGTTCAACTCGATCAAGCGGATTCACTCCGTCCCAGAAACCCTGACGCAGAGCATACTCATAGAACGAGGAGAGAACGGCCAGCGTGTGATTATAGGTCGCGGGGGCTAAGGGTTTCGCACTCACACGATGGCGGGGATGGATTTTGCGCTGGCTCGCAAAGCCTTGAGCGATGGTGGCCAGGAAACCGGCATCGGCGAAGAGATCATAGCCAATCGACTGCACCACGGCGCGAAAGGCGGTGAGGATGTGCGCGTAGTTTGACCGGGTACGTTCTGAATTCGAACGCCCCCCTTTGGCATTCAACCAGGCCACGATAGCCGCATCGATATGCCCATGATGGGGCGAATGGGGCAGAACCTCGCCCATTCCACCCCGTGGGATGATGGGGTAATCACTCGGTTCCATCGTCACACTCCACGCACGATTTTGGGGGTCACTGATACTATAACTAATGCCCATTATTTATACCATTTGCCCGCTCATTAGGGAAGGATCAATTTCCTCACGTTCATCTATACTCGCGAAGGAAAAGTCTCAGTTATGCTTGGGGAAGAGGAATTGGACATCGAGCAACCATTGATGAAGCGTCTGATTTTTTATGCATAAACGAAGAAGGGGTGAGCGACAGGAGCAAAAGCTGCAGAGAGTATTATGGCTACCAAGGCATTTTGTCCATTCATGTCCATTACAAATATGTCCATTTGCCGTCCATTTAAATAGCTTCATGTCCATTCTGTCCATTACAGCCAGGGGACTGGCGCGTTAAATGGACATTTTACTACGAATTGCTGCTTCCCCCGTCCATTTATGTCCATTAAATGGACACCTGCTCCTTAAATCCCTGCAAATGAGTCATTTTTCTATATCTTAAATGGACAAACGCTCATCACTGTCCTTATATAAATGTCCATTTTGTCCATTAAATGGACATACTTTTGCGCGGTCCATTCAGGCTATACCACTTGGGGTACATTGATTGCCTGATAGAGCAAGATTCGGTATTATATGAATGGACACAAATGGACACACCTACGGGAGCGCTTGAGATGGATACCCCCTTGATGGAAGCGGCCCAGCTTCTGGGCATTCACTATAAGAGGATTCAAAGAGCGGTACACGACGGGAAAATCGCTGATCGTCGCCCGCGTCCCCTTCCGACCGATCCGCATAAGCGCGGTGTCAAATATTATCTGGTAAATTTGGAAGAAGTGCGCGCCTATGGTGAAGCGCAAGGGTGGCTCATTGATCAGCCACCCATAAACGAAACGGCGACCATGATATTGCGCCTCATCCAAGAAAATGAACGATTGCAACGCGAGATCGAGGCAACTCATAAAAAACCGACAACATCACGAGCATCAGTTTGGGAGGAATTGGCATCTGTATCGGCTCAAGCCGTAGTGTCAACCCATGTTCAAGCAATACCGGCTCCTGCACCAATTCCCCAGCGACCACCACTTGAACTAACTCCACGGGAGCGCTCTGGGAAAAAGAGCGGACGTTGGGCCGATTATGAACGCATCACCGATTATCCCGAGTTACCCGCAGATAGCCCACTCATCCCTTTATCAATCCTCTGTCGCGCACACGGCGTTGCCATGTCGACCGCCACGAAGCAGCACGAAAAAGGCGTCTATCTTGTTGAGCCGCAACGTTATAAATTCGGTCGCAACGCTGATGTCATTGTGGTCAATCCTGAACAGGTCTGGAAAGCGCTCCAGTACTGGTGGATACGGGGACAAATGCGTGAGGATCTCGCTGGCAACTGTGGCATCATCAATTGCCCCTGCCTTCATCTCATTACCGATATTCGTGACCAATATGGCATTGATCGAGCGCCAAACTACCGGACCCGCCAAGAACCATTGAAATCGGATGATGTCACATAATAGCTTCCTTCTACACTCCCTTTAAATCTGATCTACCCACACCGCCCTTTGGACCTAATCCAGCGGGAAGGAACCAACGATTGACAGCTAAGCATTCCACCATGGCTGGAGTTACACCCCTCAACAAAGAATGCAGCCGTTGACGAAGGGAAACTACTTTGGAGTACGCGAAGATCACGGTCCTCACCTAATCGTGGTTACGGAAGTCATGCCATGCCATGCATGCGGAATTGGAAGTGCCAAGTCCGTGGGTGAAGCGTGGTCGCCATTCGCTATCAATTCTTTTTTGCGCCAATCGTACAGACCACTAGCCGAACTCCCCAGTTCAGCAGCCAACGGCGCCCCACTTTTGCCACTGGTTGCTCACAAAAGCACGAATGATTGCTTGAGCTCCCCGTATATCTTGATTCTCGGCTAACCATCACTCTACGCCCTTATCGCGGAGCCTCACATCCGAATCTTCGCCGACGACTCAAAACGATGCATTGTCAAAAAAACGTGCCTTTTCCTTGACTTCACTAAATGCAGCGAAAATAAGCATTTTCGTAATGCTGGATTTCGCCGAGGAACGCTTGCATACCGGTGTAAATCCCTCATATAATCCATTTACCGTCAGCTTCAAGCAGTGTCTGGCGTTGGTTTTTGCCCATTATCCTTGTAGTGCGCTCCATTCGCTGTCTAACGCAGCCCATATGCTCATGGAGGTCACCTCTCTGAAAGCGCTCATTCCCCCAACGACCTTTCTCGATTCGATGAGTAGCGGTGATGCCGACGCTACCACCTTTGCCCTCTATCTCGCAACCTTCGTCTCGCTCGCCATCACCCTCCAGGGGTCACCCCGCAAAACGCTGTCCCTCTTTGCCCAACGCGTGGCCACGGTTACTCATGACCGTTTCCGTCTGCTGCTACATCGCGCGGCCCCTGCCCCTCAAGCCCTCCCTGGTCGGCAAAGTGTATCGGTGCAATGGCAAACCATTCGCTACGGCTCGCTCTACGCCATCATGTCCGCGTCTTCTTCCACGCTCCCTATTCTCCGTCTGCCCCTGCTTGATCGCCTCGCCCAGACCTGTGGTTGGCTTTTGCACGGTTTGGAGACGGACCAGTATGTCGAGCGGCACCATCCCCCCTTGCCGACGACCTTACCCAACCTCGATCACCTCCGGCCCCAAGAGCGCGCCATTCTGGCGCTGATGGCGCAAGGAGTCTCGACCACCGACATCAGTCAGCAGCTCGCTTTAGGACGACGAACGGTCGAGCATTATCAGCAGCATCTCTATACCACGCTCGGGGTCACGAATGCCCAGGATGCGGCCTATCTGGGCCTGCGCATGGGCATTCTGCCGGAGGGCTGAAAAACTCGTTTCCATGTTCGGGTCTCTTGCTCCACCCTTGTGACTATGCCATCTCGCCGCCTCTTGATTTGCCATTGGTAGGGTACACCTACCCTAGACGTGTAAGGTAGGTGTACCCTACCGTGTTTGCCAGAGCTCAGGTATCCTGCTTCTTGGAGGCGAGCGTCGGCTCGTGGGATTGGTCTATTGGCGAATGGGGGCACCACATGCGACACACACGGGGATGGCGGCACGGTCTATCGGCAATCGTAGTTTTCGTGACCCTGTTCACGACCACCGCAGCGTTTCTTAATGAAACTGCGGTCCATGCGGCCCAATTGGCGAAGCACCCCCCCAAGACCTTCAAAGGGCATCCCAATACCTACCATCCCCCCAAAGCACCGGATCGCAGCGGTCCGTATCCTGGCCCCCAACCCGTCAGCCAGAAACCGGTCGACCCGAAGCTCGATACGACGATTCATCATGGTTTCGTCCCGACCATGCCAGAATTGTCCATCCCCCTCACGCAGACCATCCCCTCAATTCCGGGGAAAGCCCCCACCATCGTCAGCCAACCCAAGCCCATCACCATCCGCAGTGCCGATGGACAGCTTGAAGTCCAAGTCCCGACTGGCGTGGTGAGTGCCACCGATGTTGCCGCGAATGGCAATAGCAATCTTCATTTAGTCATCGACCAGATCGAAGGTCCCTCGGGCAGTACTAATAATGCCGGGGGCAGTGGGCGCATCGCCTTCGGTTCCTATGAATTCCAAATCCAAGATGCCGCTGGCCATGAAGCGACTCTCGCCCAGAGCCCGCATACCCCCTTCACCCTGGTTTATCATCTTCCTGGCAGCACCAGTCCCGTCTCCTTCGATCTCGATCGGATGGTGTTCTCCCTGAATGGTACGCATCGCCTCGATTTGCCCCACCCGATGACCCATCCCGGTGCCCCAAAGGTGCTAGCCACCACGATGGATGCGACGGCGCATGCCTTCGCGGTGATTGTTCCGTTAGGCTCAACGGGCACTGGGACGTTCTCCGCCACATCCCCCGTCGGGTATTTTGGCAGCGCCCAAAACTTTCAGACCAATTTGCACACGGGGGGCTTAAGTTACAGCATTCCGATTGATACCCCGACGGGACAAGGCGGCCTCACGCCGGCGTTGCATCTCGATTATGACAGTGAAGCCGTCAGTGGCACGCATAATCCGCAAGCAGCGGCGGGCTGGGTCGGACAGGGATGGAGCCTCGATCCCGGCGAGATCACCTGGTCGGAAAGCAACTTCATGGCAAACAATGCCAACGGGACGAGCACGCCCGTCTGGCAAAACGCGTGGACGTATGTCGATGCCAATGGCAGCGCATCGCCCCTGATTCCCCCTAAAACCAACCTTTCGACCTTTAAAGACGATACGGGGAATGCGATCGCGACGACGCCAACGGTATGGCACACCGCCAATGAGTCGCATGCCAAGATTATCAGCTATCCCAATCCTACCGTCGATTGTACGAATTTCCCGGCCGCCAGTTGCACGGGCGGCGGCAGCTATACCAGTCAGCCCCCCTGCTGGCGCATTTGGCTCCCCAATGGCACCATGGAAGAGTTTGGGTGTACGTTCGATTCCCGCCAATGGTACCCTACGGGCACCGATGGCACGAAAAACTATCTCACAGATTGGAAACTCGATCTCATCACCGATGCCAAGGGGAATCAGATTCACTTCGGGTATGCCGCGGATACCGCCCACAATAGTCATAATGTGAATTATCCCCGCGACCTGGTCCTCACATCGGTCACCTGGAATGCCGCGAACTGTCACGATGCCAACACGCAGTGCACAGGGGTCAACTGGAATCCCACGATGGAGGTTGTTTTCAGCCTGGGACACGCCGTCACGCACGCCGCCCCCGGGGTGACCAATTGCGTGCCTGCGGGCAGCCTGCGCTGTGATGATCCCCAAGGCACCGCGACAGAATCAACTCCACTTATCACGCCCACCGAAGTGTTGAATGACGTCACCGTCAAAGTGCTGGCAAATAGTACATGGAATACGCTGAAAAACTATCAGTTGGCCTATGAAGATAAGACCCAAGGCAATGTCACTGATCCCTTCACCGGGAACTCGCAGGCCCTGGCGGGCTACTTACTCCTCGAGCAGGTCACCACCACTGGCACCGATAGCACCGCGTATCCGCTCCAAACCTTCAAATATTCAGTGCCCGATGCGGAGTATTTCCTCGATAGCAGCCGCGCCCCTGTGCCAACGACCAATTGTGTGAAAACCTGGAATACCGGCAAACTCGCCAATGGGACGGGAAGCTGTCGCTTGCTCATCCGCACGTATGCCAGCTTCTTTATGTCCGAAGCCGACAATAATCAAGGGTTGCAACAGACCTTCACCTGGAAGAATATGCGCAACAATACGCATGGCGTCTACACGGCGGCGGCCCCGCCCGATAATGATCCAACCCATGCGTATGCCTGTACCGATCTGCAAGCGAGCAGCAGTACCGGGTATAACATCTATCCCTGCGATATGGCTGACGATAGCGGGTGGAGTCACATCAGCCTCGTCAGCCGCACGGCGACCGAGAATACCCCCACCAGTGCCAATAGCGCCCAACAACTCATTTCGACCTGGAGCTATAATTATAATCTCACCAGCCTCACGGCAAAACAATGTGCGGACTGCAGCTATGGAATGTATGGTGGTGACACCAATAACGGCGATTACTTGGATTTCTATAATGGTCGCTTCGCGGGGTTTAGTTTTGCCCAAGTGGTCAATCCCGATAGCTCGCTGGAAAATGACTATTACTATACCACGATGGGCTGGGGCGTGTGGGATAAAACGGTCGTCGCGTGCCACAATGGGTTTACCTGTGACAATGCCCCCTCCTGGAATGTCGCCAATGCCGCTAGCGGTTTTGCCACCCAGGTGGATCATTTCGATGTGAAGCAGGGCAGCACCTGGAATTTGCTCAAGCGCGACCTCACCGCCTATACCGTGACCTGCCCACCCAGCGGAGTGACGGGCAGCCCCAGCGCCGCCATCACCTATTGGGGCGGATCAACCACTTATGCATGGGGTGGGAACCTGGTCGGGTCGGCGGACCTCGACAATCCGGTAGCGGCGTGTGATATCCACGCGACGCAGAGTCAGACCTACGCCGCTGATGGCACGGCGAGTCCAACAAACACCACCAATCCGCATGGGCAAACCGCCATCCAATATAACGCCTATGGCCAAGTGACCCAGACGACGATCACGGGTGAAGACCTAGGCACCACGCCGACCACAGTAAGCAAATCGGATTACATCTATAACGACAATGTTTCCACCAGTGGCTCCGTCCCCACCGGGACGTACATTGTCACCACGGTCGCGCACAAGGATACGGAAGATGGTTCTGGGAACATCAAGGGCTGTTCCTTCAGCCACTACGATGGCTCGACGACCATCCCCGTCCCCACGGGTCAGCAGGCAAGCTTGACGAAAGGCTTGCTGACGCAGGCGGATGTCTATGCGACGACCTGCACCAGCACGAGTGGCACCGGGATTGTCTCATCGAAGGCGCAGTATTCCACGAGCGGTGACCCCATCAATAGCATTGATGCCGATGCGGTCGCCGGCATCAGCGGCCATACCGCGACGACTGGAAGTTGCATCGGATTCACCGCCTGCACCACCTTTGACAGCATCTATGGCACCCTACCGATTCAACAAACGAATGCCTTCAATCAGAATGCCACAATTGCGTATACCACGACGTCCGCCTATGGCTTTGGGATGTGGCCAAGCAGTGCCACTGATCCCAACGGCAAGACGACGAGTACGACCTATGATGGCCTGGGCCGAGCCCTGAGTACCACGCTACCCAGCGAGACGACGGGGTTGACGACCAGGACGATGGCCTACAGTCCCATTACGAGTTGTGCGACGACAGGTGCCGCCGCGCCGTGTGAGGAGATGGATGAAACCCAGCGGCTGAGTGCCGGGCTGACCGTGACCACCCGCCATTTCTATGACGGCTGGGGGCATGAGGTCGAAACTCGCAAACCGGCGACCGCCGGCTCGAACCAGGATGTCGTGCAATACACGCTGTACGACACAATGGGGCGGGTCAGTTTTGCGAGCACCCCTTATTACGTGACCGCTTACACGGGATCGACCATGGGGAATGTCGCGTACGCAGTCCCGAATACGATCAAAGTGGGGACGAGTTATACTTATGATGGGCTCGGACGGACACTCTCAACGACACGTCCGGATACGGGAATCATCGCCTGGTCCTTTGCGCCGATCTGTGTAAGCAGTATCTGCTACGAACAAGTGGTGCAGCTCGATTATAGTGGCATTAAAACGGATGTCTACAAAGACGCCTTGGGCCGCACAATTGCCGCCCATACCTATGATGCTGGCATCCCGCCCTATACCACGATAACTTATGCTTACGATTATGTGGGGCGGCAGATCAGCATGACGTTGCCAGATGGGACCCATACGGCGACGACGACCTATGATTTGGCAGGGCATCCGACAGCGAAATCCGATCCCGATCTGGGGAACTGGTCCTACACCAGGGCTAACGCATGAGACTCAGCGAAGCAACTGAGCCATAAAAGCATTATCCCAAGCCGCGTGTTTTCGTCTGCCTCGGACACTGCCAGTTGTGGCACTTTGGTAGATGAGATTGATGGCGATTTTGCGCAGCAGGGCCAGATTGCGCCGCGCATGCTGATCGCGGACACGGGATGTATCCTCCCCAAA
>JACDGC010000548.1 GCA_013815535.1 Ktedonobacterales bacterium | reverse complement strand
GTGACGGCCAAGCCATTCGTCGGCGCAGCGGGCAGCATCATTGGCATGCCATAGGGGGCCGCGCCATACCCTGGGGGGGCACCATACGGCTGGCTCGGCGGCGGATATCCTGGGGGAGCCCCGTAAGGCTGGCTGGGTTGATATCCCGGCGGCGGACCATAGGGCGGATAGCCCGCTGGCATGCTATAGCCCTGCTGCGGCGGATACCCATATGGCTGGCTGGGGGGATACCCTGGCGGCGTCCCATAGGCTGGTTGGTCAGCCGGGGGTGGATACAATGGCTGGTCGCCACCTGGGGGCGTGCCATAGCTCGGTTGGTCATTTCCCGGCGGTGGTTGATTCGGATCGGGTGGGGGTGGTGGATACATGAGTGCGGAGTTCCTTTGTCAACGAGTAGCCCACAGGGGGCGCCCAACTGCAACAATGCAACCGCTGTGAGTATAGCGTGCATGCCTCCCAATTGCAATCGTTCGCCGCTGGCGCATGCCAAGGCGCCCACAGGGGCGCGCCAGGATGCGCTATAATCAAGGCGAGACATTCGTGGTCAATTCAGCGCGAAGGCGCTGTGTCGTTTTTTCAGCAACAGAAAGGGACCGAGCACCATGGCTGAGCACAATGCCGTGATCGTCAGTGCCACACGCACACCCATCGGCAAATTTATGGGGGCGTTGGCGTCCCTGACCGCCCCGGAACTGGGGGCCATCGCCCTGCGCGAGGCCGTGCGCCGCGCGGGGGTGGACCCGGCCCAACTCGACGAAGTCATCATGGGCAATGTCGTTTCAGCGGGCGTCGGCCAGGCCCCCGCGCGCCAAGCATCCATCGCGGCGGGCATCCCCGACGACATCTCGGCCTACACCATCAACAAGGTCTGCGGCTCGGGCTTGCAGGCGGTGATGCTCGCCGCCCAGGCGATCCGCGCGGGGGATGGCACGCTGCTGGCAGCGGGCGGCATGGAAAGCATGAGCAATGGCCCCTATCTACTGGATAAAGCGCGCACTGGCTATCGCTATGGCGACGGCAAGCTGCTGGATAGCGTGCTGCATGACGGCCTGTGGTGCGCCTTCGAGCAATGCCCCATGGGCGATGAAGCCGAGATCGTCGCGGAAAAGTTCGAGATCACACGGGCCATGCAGGACCAATTCGCCTACGAGAGCCACATGAAGGCAGCGGCGGCCACTGAGGCAGGCCGCTTCAAGGACGAGATGGTCCCCGTCGAGATCGCCGGGCGCAAGGGCGTCACTGTCATCGACCGCGACGAACCGATCCGCCCAGAAACCACCATCGAAGCCCTGGCGGCGCTCAAGCCCGCCTTCCACTACGGCAACCGCACGGTCACGGCGGGCAACGCCCCTGGCCTGAACGATGGCGCGGCGGCCACCATCGTGGCGGATGCCACGCGTGCCCGCGACCTGGGCCTGCCCGTGCTGGCCCACATCATCGGCTATGCCACCGCCGCCATCACTCCCAAGTATATCTTCGCCGCGCCGCCGAGAGCCGTCCAGCGGCTGCTGGAACGCACTGGCATGGCGCTGGACGACTTCGACCTGATCGAGGTCAACGAGGCTTTCGCCGCCCAGACCCTCGCCAACGGCAAAGAGTTGGGCTGGGATTGGTCACGCGTCAACGTCAATGGCGGCGCGGTGGCGCTGGGCCACCCCATCGGTGCCAGTGGCGCGCGCGTGTTGACCACGCTCATCTATGAACTGACACGGCGCGGTGGGGGACGCGGATTGGCGACGCTCTGCCTGGGGGGCGGAGGCGCGGTGGCCATGGCTGTGCAGGTCGGGTAGCATAAAAGAGGTAAGTGATGCCGAAGTACGACACCTTACCCGGTTTCATGCGAGAGTTTAACAAGCTCTCGCATGAACAACAGCAATTGTTTTTGGAAGCTGTGCGAGCTATTATTGTTTCGCTGCGTTTGACGCAAAAGCTGCCAGGATCACCCTTGATCAAGAAGATGACCGACTATGAGATCTATGAGGTGCGCTGGGCACCAAATGGTCGCGCCACGTTTCACTTGGAACCTGATCCATCGGGCAACGAAATGATCGTTGTGTGGCGTCATATTGGCGGTCACGAAATCTACAAACACCCGTGAACCTGTTGGAGGATGACGAGCATGAGTCACATCATCCACGTGTCAGATGATGCTTACGAAGTGATCAGTGTCGCTGCGGAGGCAAACAAGCAAACGCCTGAGACATTCATAGAGGCAATCGCGCAAAGGCTTTTGGAAAAACCCGTTGGCCATCCTATGGATGCCGATGAATTTGTTCGTTCCCTTGGCTTTAGTGATGCCGACATCGCGGCGGCGGATGCTGCCGTACGCCAGCGTTACCCCGAATTCTTTGCCAACGAACCTGAATAACGATGCTGGGGGAATAGAGGAAGAGGAAAGCGACGATGCTCGACCAGAAACCCATCTATGAAAAGATCGATGCCGCCAGCGCGCTCTATGACAAGAGCGAGTTGGTGCGGCTGGCAGATGCCGTCACCCAATGGGAAGCGACAGCGGTCCAGAAATCCAACGCGCGTGTGCCAGAGAGCCGCCCAGAGTTCGCCACGCAATCTGGCATCCCCGTGAAGCGGCTCTATACCCCGCTTGATGTCGCCCACCAGGAATATGCGCGTGACATCGGCTTCCCTGGTGAATATCCCTACACGCGCGGCGTGCAGGCCACGATGTATCGAGCGAAACCGTGGACGATGCGGATGTTCGCGGGGTTTGGCACAGCGGAAGAAACCAACGGGCGCTTCAAATATCTGCTAGAGCGCGGCCAGACGGGCCTTTCGGTCGCCTTCGACATGCCCACGCTCTATGGCTATGACCATGACCACGAGATGGCAGCGGGCGAGTTCGGCAAGTGCGGCGTCGCCATCAGTTCGCTCGCGGATATGGAGATCCTCTTCGACGGCATTCCGTTGGAGCAAGTGACCACCAGCATGACGATCAACAGTCCGGCGGCGGTCATCTGGGCCATGTACATCGCCAATGCCGAGAAGCGCGGCATCCCCATGGCGGCGCTCGGCGGCACGCTGCAAAACGACATCCTGAAAGAGTACATCGCCCAAAAAGAGTATCTCTTCCCGCCGGAGCCATCGCAGCGGCTGGTGATCGACACCATCGAATATGGCACGCGCCACATGCCCAAATGGAACACTGTCTCGATCTCGGGCTACCACATCCGCGAGGCGGGCGCGACAGCAGTGCAAGAGCTCGCCTTTACCCTCGCCGACGGGCTGGCCTATGTCGATGCGACGCTGGAACGCGGCCTCAGCATCGATGAATTCGCGCCACGGCTGTCATTCTTCTTCGATGTGCATAATGATTTCTTCGAAGAGATCGCTAAGTTCCGCGCGGCACGGCGCATCTGGGCGCGCGAGATGCGCGAACGCTATGGCGCGAAAGACCCACGCTCGTGGCTGTGCCGCACCCATGCGCAAACGGCGGGCGTCAGCCTGACGGCGCAACAGCCCGACAACAACATCGTGCGGGTGGCCTTGCAGGCGCTGGCCGCCGTGCTGGGTGGCACCAATTCGCTGCACACCAACTC
>JACDGC010000547.1 GCA_013815535.1 Ktedonobacterales bacterium | reverse complement strand
CCAGAGGTGCTGGGCGAAATCCGCTACGCGCTCACCTTGGTAGCGACGGGGGATCCCTCAGATTAGGCGATCTCGCGCAACGCTAGGTGAATCTCGATATCACCACAGGTGGTCGTCAATGGCAGCGCCAGACGGGGAATATCAAGCGTGCCAATGGTGGTGTGTTGCCCCGTGATGAGCGTTGGCGGCGTGATGTTGCAAATGAACCCCGTCTCCGAGAGCCCACGGCTGGCGAGCCCGGTGATGACGTTGCCCATCTCAGCGATGCCGCTCTGGGCCAGTGCATCGAACTCCTCGAAAGGTTGCCCCATCATCTGGCCAACGATGTTGCGCGCGGTCGCTTCCGTCATGCTATACAGCACCACGCCCTGGGCAGCCCCGGTGACGCCGATCATCACATTCACATCAAAATTGCAACTCTTGGTAGATTCGACCCGCAGCCGTCCACGTTCGACATCCGAACTCAGTTCACTCTTCAGTACGTCGATCGCCGCCTTGACGAAGGGGTTGATAAACTCGACCTTCACGAATCTTTCTCCTATAAACCCTGGATGAGATCGGCTTGACGGGCAAGCTGTGGTGGTTTGACCACAATTTCGACCCTCATTCGCCTCAGTGTCAGCTGGTTCCTGCAAAATCCTATTCATCATATCGGCAGCATCACGATGCATATTAGGGAGGGCATAGGCGCGGTGCAATTGAGAGGAGCATGGCGGCATGACCCAACGACCTCACACCGTGCCACCTATAGAGCGCCACGCGTAGCAAAGTCAATCGCGGCAAAACCATCCGAAGGAAACACACACAAAGAGCCCACCGAGCAAGACGCAAGGTGGGCGGATGGGCTGGCACATGACGACAGGCAGGCCTACATTCCAGCCAACCGTGCCACAATGGGGGCAAAGGGTTCGATCTGGTCTTCACCCACTGTTACATACGAGATGCCATACTGTTCGCGACGCTGTTGCAGCGTCTCGACAATCCCATCGACGTTACCGATCAAAACATTGGGCATCGCCAGGACATCTGCTGGCGTCAGATCCAACCACCCCCGTTTTTGGCGAAACTCCTCGGCGGCTTGGGCGGGATCGTCCGCGATGACGACCGTCACCAAGATATTGAGTTCGAGTTGGTCAAACCGCGCGCCCGCCGCTGCTCGCACCCACGCCAGCTTCTGCGCATAAGCTGAAGCCAAGCGGTTTTCAAGGGGGGCCTTACTGCCCTCCGCAACCTTCAGATGGATGCCCACGATATCGGCTTCTTGGGCCGCCAAGGTGAGCACCTGCTTGCCACCCCCACCAATAAAGATGGGCGGATGCGGCTGCTGCACCGGGCGGGGCATTGCAGGCAGTTGGCTCACGGTGTAGTGCTCACCCTGAAAATTGACCTGCTCTTGCGTAAAAAAGGCTTTCACGATCTGGACGGCCTCTGTCAACCGTCGCACACGGATGGCCGCTGGGTCGAACGGCAGGCCAAGCATGGTGTATTCTTCTTCATTCCACCCTGCCCCGATCCCCACTTCAAGGCGACCATCGGAATAGCGATCCAGCGCCGCCAACTCTTTGGCAAGCAACGCCGGATGCCGCAGATCGTTATTGAAGACAAAGCTCCCCACCCGCAAACGCGGCGCGGCATCGGCAATTGCCGTCATCGCAACCAGCGGCATCACATGGTTGACATAGTGATCAGGGATCTGGACGCTGCTATAGCCCAGCGCTTCGATCCGCTGCGCAAAAGCCACAAGATCTGCATGCGTGTTGATGGCATCACCACTATAGGCAATGCCAAAGCGAAACGGGTGAGTCATCAGCTAGTTGCTCCTAGGCCCAGAATGTCATCGTACATCGTCTCAGCACACAATATGATCAATCGATGAGAAATCCCAAATGGCAGCGGAGTCACAGAGCCGCACATTTGCAGGCGCACGCCTATTCCGTCAAAATTGGGCGGTTGAGAATCCCCAGATAGGTCTTCCAGGGTCCAACTGCCGCCGCATATTGGTGTGCCATGACCTCGACAATCTGCCCCAGGTGGTTCAGATCATGGGTGGCCCAGGCGGCCAGCAGGTTGCTGAGCGTGACCACACCGAGGGAGGGATGTGTTCCCTTCAGCGCCAACTTTTCGGGGGTGAGCGCGAAACCACGCAGCGTCGCGAGGTTGGCCGTGCGCGCCACAGCAAAGGCTTCCAACAGCGTTTCCAGCGATTTGCCCGCTGACTCAGTGAACATCGCCGTGCGGTCAAATGCCGAAAACGGTTGATCTTCGCCATGCGCTAAGATGGCGCGCACACGGGGAAGCCAGTCGGTCTGTTCGCCATGCAGTAAATGCCCCACCACATCATATGCGCTCCACGTGGCATCGCCCGCAGCGGCGCGCGTCCACGCCGTGGGCAGGCCCCCCAGCAACGCCTGCAATGTTGCTGGGGTATGGTCCAGAATGGCAAGGGTCTGCTCGTGTTGATATTCCATGCGGGTAGTCCTCCTCGGGATGCGTCACGCGTTCGAAGATGCTACCCTCACTTTACGATGAAGCGCTCTGGCTTGCCACGCCATTCAGTTCATCGCGTAGCTGGGTGAGCAGCGTTTCAGTCAGATGATACTCATCAGAGGACAAGACGCCCCACGGCGCGGCGAAGTAGTGATCCGTTTGCTGCTCCACCTGGCTTCGCACCTGTCGCCCTAATGCGGTGACGGCAAATCCCTCGGCGGTATGCTGCAACCAGCCACGCGCGGCCACGTCGTCGAGCAGAGCGGCATATTCTGGCTGTGTGTAGCCCCGCTGTGCCAGGTGGGGCATCAGGTCAGCCGCTGAGGTCGCTTGACCCGCACACACGAAGGCAAACGCCTCCCACGCCGCCCCAGGGATGCCCAAGGGTTGCCAGGCGGCCATATGAGCATCGTCGCGTAAGGCATTGAAATCGTCGCCAAAGTGGAATAGCTGCAAAATGGGCGGTGCCGCCACTGCCGGGGCACGCTGACGCGAATGCGCGAAGCACCAGGGATCAAAAAGCGTGGCATCGCGTAGGCTCGCGGTGCTGACGCGCTGCAGCAATGCTGCCAGGCGGGCCAGATCCACCGTCAGCGAGGGGGCTAATTGTGCCAACAGGGCGGCTCGGCGCAGCTGCGAGCGCTCCAAAATGTCGCGGCCAAGCGGCGCGAGAGCATAAGCCTCTGGCGCGACATCCACGAACCACCCTTCAGTAACGAGCACGTCCAAGAGGGCGCGGATGAGCCGTGGTGCGCCATAGACATCCCGCTGGCGAAAGAGCGCAACCGTGAGCGGTGTGGGGGCGAACTCTTGCGCTTGGATGAGAAGCCACCCCGGGCTTTCCGCGTGGCCCGCGCGAAATTGGAGCAGCAAAGGGGGCGTCACCATCGGCTCCGTGCTCCGTTGACGCAGAACACCAAACGCCATGCCAAAGCCATTGGCGACTTCTTCCAAAAGGGGATAAAGGGTGGGTGCCATGTGGGCGCTCCTTCATGCATTGAGTAGCCTCAATGAGCAGGATACTAGCGCAACCAGGAAGCGTACAGGTCCATTTCACCGCCAGAGTAAGGAACCACTTTCAGAA
>JACDGC010000546.1 GCA_013815535.1 Ktedonobacterales bacterium | reverse complement strand
CCCCTTGCCATCTCTGTTGGCCATCTTCAGCGCTCTCACTATAGATGACCCACGATGAGCGCGCAAGGGGACATAGCCCATTTTCACCGTGGGTCATGCTGGTGGGGATGCGCTCAGTGGGTCAGGTCGCCATAGCTGCTTTGGTCGGTGGAACCCCCAGATGCAAAGTGGCGTGAACCAACGAAGTGCAAGTCGTTCGCGCTCGGCAGCGTCAGCACCCAGTGGCTATAGGCGTAAGCCGTCCCACTGATATATTCCTCATTTTGCAGGGCAACCTGCCCGCCGATGCTGATGCCCACGGCGGAGTTTTGGGGCGTCGCGGGGATGGCGCCACTCACTTGGCCATAGATGTCGGCGTGGATGAACTGGTGGCATTCGCTGATGACCATGCGATAGAGGTATGAGCTGCCATTGACGATCTCATTGCCATTCCAGGTGCCGCTGAAATCAGGCGCGGTGCCCACATCGCCCGAGTTGAGCGAGAGCGAGCCGTTGCTGGTGTAATCAGTGCCGCCCACGAGATTGTGTTTGTGGTGCGTGAAGGATAAAGCCCCACTGCTGCGGGTGAGCGTCCAGTCGTTTTTGGCGAAGGGCGCGGTGCCATTATAGGTCGTGTCTGACATGGTCGCGGTGGCACCACTGGCGCTGCCCATGGCGAGATCTTGGGGTGTCGAGGGCAGACCACCACCGACCTGCTGATAATAGGCGGCAAAGACGGTGCTGCCACACTGCGTCACCACGATGCGGATCGAGTAGGGCGAGCCATTCACGTTTTCGTTGCCGTCCCACGTGCCGATGAATGACAGCGGGGCAGGGGCGGGGGTGTTGGTTGGCGCCACCACGGGCGTGGCAGTGGCACCCCCACCCGTCGCTGGGGTGGCAGTGCTGACCGCGCCAGGGGTGGGATTATCGGCGATGGTGATGGTCTGGCCACAGGCGCTCAGCGCGAGCAGCAGACCCAATGGCAGGCTGACGATGAGGGCACGAAGGCGGGGATGTTGCATTGCGAGGTGGTCCCTTTCGAGTGATTGCGAAGGATGGGATCTGTTACTACGAACGTGGCAATTCCCCTTTTTCGGGCACCGCACCCGAGGTAGGCCAGATGGTACGATGTGGGTGATACGTGCACGTGCAGGGAGCTACCAAATTCTATGAGCAATTTCCGCTTTTTGGATGATACGGATGCCCAGCGCATCCTCGGCGTGGATCGTTTGACCTTTCAAGAGTTGCTGAGCACGAAGCGGTTGCGCGCCGTTTCGGGGGCAGGCACCATCCAATTCTTTCGCGCGGCAGATGTGAGCCGCCTGCGTGATGAATTGACCGCTGAAACGGCCACCCAAGCGGCGGCTAGTGCGGCGGCGCTGGCCAGCATGCCGGAGGCCGCGCCCCCCAAGAAGCCCAAAAAGGCCCAAGAGCCAGCGCTGCGGGTGCATGCGCGCATGACGGCGGATCTGCGTTGGTACGACATCAGCGACGCCGACATTCAGGCCTGGTTTGATCAATTGCACCCCGAAACCTATGCGCGACGGCGCGGCGTTGCCCAGTTCGTCCAGCAGCGGATGGCCCAGATCATCGCGTTGCTGGACGCGGGCGAGGCGCGCTATGGCGCCCTAGCGGAAGGGGAGGAACCCGCTGGGCGTGGTGGTGAAGCTGGTGATCTGATTGACGAAGAAGATCAGAATGAAGGGCGCTAGCACCAACTCAGCCGCGATGGCCGTCACAAAACCCGTGAGCAAGTTGATGCCAAACACCGCCCAGCGATTGAATCCGCTGCCGACCGACCCCGATTGAAGCTGCTGTGCATACACATACACATTAGCAGCCATCGAGAGAACGAAGAAGAGCAGCGATGAGATTGAAAAGCTGCTGAAAAGGGCATCAGCATTGGTGCTACCTGTTGCTTGGCTGATGATGAAAACGAGAAAGAAAATGCCGATGCCAATCATACCAATCACGAACTCTGCCAGTTGCAGCGGCACTTGCGCCAATGCCCAGGGTTTCATCGCGCGGTCATAGCGTTGCCGCAGTGTTCCCAAGGCACTGGGCATGAACACGGCTTGCCCAAAGGGGATGGCAAAGACATTGGCCACATAAAAGACGGGGATGAGCAGAAAGAAAAAACTTTCGAGCCGAATGATATTCCGCAAAAAGGTGATACTCTCTTCGGGGGATGGGCTCGTTGATGTATGGAAAAGGTTGGTGCTGATGCTATCCGCGCCGAAAAATATCACCAGGAAGAGCATGCCCCCAAAGGCCAATGTGATGATGCTCCCCGCGAGGATCGAGCTTCGCACCCATCCGGGTTGTACGGCCCCCGCCCAGGCGACGTAGTTTTGACGCGACGGCTTCAGCGCCAGCGCGCGCCAAGCTTGGAAGAGGGTGCCCTCAGCTGGCGGCACGAATTCGGGTGGTCGCCCATCGGTCGGGGGGACGTGGTATTGCGCGGGTGGCGCATAGGCCGGGCGCGGCGCGACGTAGCCCGGCGGTGCGTAGCCATACCCCAGTGGTGGTTGCTGGCCCGGCGGTGGATAGCCGTACCCCTGTGGTGAGACCTGTTGCGGCCCATAGCCTGGGGGGGCATAGCCCGGCGCGGGTGGTGGCGGGTAGCCATAAGCTGGCACGGGCTGACCCGGCGGCACCGGGTTCGGTTGTGGTGGGGCGGGCTGCGCACCCGCCTCGGGCACCTGTTCGGCTTCGTCCTGTGGTTGCAACGTTGATTCCCCCTATGTGCTGGTGTGTGGCGCGGCTAGTAGCCCCGCAAATGCAGGAAAAAGTTGAGCGCTTCGTTCGAGTTGGTGGCCCAAAACCCGACCGCCAACAATGCCGCCAAGCCAAAATACATCACCGCAACGATATTGCGGTCGGCGCGGCGCATGACCACGCGGTTCGCAGGCGAGTTGAAGCCCTGGGTGACGTAGCTGAGGCCAAAGATGCCGATCAGCAAAAAGAAGAAGTTTTGGGTGTAGAAGTACAACGCCCCCAACATCACCAGACCCGCGACCGAAAGCCAGGGCGAGAGGGCCTTGCCGATGTGCCCGCCATCCAACGGCAGCACCGGAATCAAGTTCAGCAAGTTCAAGAAAAGGCCATAGAAGGCCAACTTCAAGAAGATATTGCTGAGATCGATATTACCCGGAAAGAACAAGATGGCCGGAACGAGGCACAGCGCCGAGGCAATCCCGCCCCAGAATGGACCTGCCAGCGAGATCTCGGCGTCGTCACGCAGGCTGATCGGCTGATTGGGCAGCGTGACGAAGGCACCCATCCCTGGGATGAAGATCGGGAAAGTCGCGCGCATCTTTTTGAGGCGGATGGTGAAGGCATGCCCCAATTCGTGGATCAGCAAGAGCACCGTGAAGCCGAAGGCAAACAGCCAAGACGGATAGAAATAGTAGTAGTAGACGACGATGCTCAGCGCCATCGTCCCCAACATGATCCACAGGCGATTCCATCCCCCCCAGGCGATGACGAAGCGCGAAAAGCTGTTGTGTCCGCGCATGGGGCGAAGTTGCTGCTGCGCTTGCGTAAAGGGATCGAGCCGGGGTGCGGGGGCTGGCGCGCTGTAACTGGGTGCCTGAT
>JACDGC010000545.1 GCA_013815535.1 Ktedonobacterales bacterium | reverse complement strand
ACGCTTGGGCGCGCTGGGCCTGGCCATCGACGACATCGCCCGCCAGGCCGTCATGGGCGACCCGCGCTGGGACGCGGGCAACTACCCCCTGGGTGAAGGCCCCGCCGTGGGGTTGGGCATCGCCCGCATGCTGAATATGCTCACCTACACCACCGCTGCGGAGTTGGATGAACGCTTCAGCCGACGCCCAGCGACCCAGCCAAACCAATGGCCCACGTTTGGCCCCTCCCTGGCGCTCGAAACGTATCTGCACCATCAGGCCGACAAATTGGTGCAACGCTTCGACGCGAATGCTTACCTCTACCTGACGAGCGCCATGGATCGCTATGATGCCGCCGCTGGGCGTGGCGGCGACGCTGCCGCCTTTGCGCGCATCCAAGCGCGCGTGCTGGCAGTGGGCATCGACAGCGACTGGCTCTACCCCGCGCGCGATGTCGCGGCCCTCGCCACCGGCATTCACGCGGCTGGCGGCGCGGCCACCTATGTCGAGGTGGCTTCGCGCCACGGCCACGACGCTTTTCTCAAAGATTGGGCGCAATTCGACCACGTCTTGCGCCCGTTCATGGCGTCTTAACGAAAGGAACACGTCCGTGTCATTCCTCTTCCGCCGTCGCAAAAACAGCGACGATCCCCTGTCGCAATCCGGCATCAACGAGGCCACCCTCGATGCCGTTGGGTTGGCCGCTGACGCGGTGGTTGACCCACCCGCCGCCGAAGCGGAAACCGACCCGCTCGCTGGTGCCGTCGTGACGGAGATCGAGACGCTCACCGTCACCACCCAGCATAATGACGAAGCCCCCGAATCCTTCTCGCTGACCGCCGTGACCGTCGCTGACGCCTCACCCACCAATCCACAAGGAGACACCACCGTGGCCGATCCGACCGCCAATCCCCTCACCACGCCCGAAGAACCCGCGCGCACCCTCTCCTTCGAGACGCTGGCCCTGCACGTTGGCCAGGAAGATCCCGACCCCGCCACCCGCTCGCGTGCCGTGCCGATCTATCAAACGACCTCATACGTCTTTGAAGACTCCGCCGACGCGGCAGACCTCTTCGCGCTGAAGAAGTTTGGCAACATCTACACGCGCATCATGAACCCCACGCAAGATGTCTTTGAAAAGCGCGTCGCGGCCCTCGAAGGCGGCGTCGCCGCGCTGGCCACCGCCTCGGGCCAGGCCGCCGAGTTCCTGGCCATCATCAACATCGCCAACGCGGGCGACGAGATCGTCACCAGCAGCAGCCTCTATGGCGGCACGTATAACCTCTTCTCACAAACCTTGCCGCGCCTGGGCATCACCGCTCACTTCGTGGATGGCCGCGACCCCGAAAACTTCCGCCGGGCCATCACCCCGCGCACACGCTTGATCTACGCGGAATCGGTCGGCAACCCCCGCCTGGACGTGCTCGACTTCCGCGCCGTCGCCGACATCGCGCATGCCAACGGCATCCCGCTCATCGTTGACAACACCGTCCCCAGCCCGTATCTGATCAACCCCATCAAACATGGCGCGGATATCGTCGTCCATTCCGCCACCAAGTTCATCGGTGGGCACGGCACCAGCATCGGCGGCATCATCGTCGATGGCGGCAAATTCGACTGGGCAGCCAGTGGCAAATTCCCCGGCCTGGTGGACCCCGATCCGTCATATCATGGCGTCAGCTACACCCAGGCGGTCGGCCCCATCGCCTACATCATCAAAGCCCGCGTGCAGTTGCTGCGCGACCTCGGCCCCGCCATCGCGCCTTTCAACAGCTTCCTCTTCTTGCAGGGCTTGGAAACGCTGCACCTGCGCATGGAGCGCCACAGCCAAAATGCCCTGCGCGTCGCCCACTTCTTGAAGGCGCATCCCGCCGTCAGTTGGACGACCTACCCCGGCCTCGAAGACCATCCCTCCTATCAAGTGGGCAAGCAATATTACGAGCGGGGTTTATATGGCGCGCTGGTGGGCTTCGGCATCAAGGGCGGGCTAGCTGCGGGCCGCAAATTCGTGGAAAGCACCAAGCTCTTGTCGCTGCTGGCCAACATCGGCGACTCGAAGTCGCTGGTCATCCATCCAGCCAGCACCACCCACTCGCAGCTCAGCGAAGAAGAGCAGTTTGCCACGGGCGTCACGCCCGACTTCGTGCGCCTTTCCATCGGCACCGAAAACGTCGATGACATCATCGCTGACATCGACCAAGCACTGAAAAAGGCCACAGTCTAGCAACCAGGCCACATCACACCGACGGGCAGCCACGCAGGGCGACACCTGCTTGCGGCGGCAACCCGTCGGTGTGGCACGGCCTCCCATCACAAGCACACCCACAGCAAAGAGGATTCTCCATGTTGGTCATCAAGTTTGGCGGCACATCGGTCGCGCAGGCCGCCCGCTTACGCGCGGCGGCGGAGATCGTGGCGGGGCATGTGCGCGGTGGCGCGACCGTGACGGTGGTGGTCTCGGCCATGGCGGGCGTCACCAATGCCCTGCTGGCCGTCGCCGACGGTGTGTTGGCCGACACCAGCGACTGGCGCGACCAATTGCGGCTGGTGGTCGACCGCCACGCCACCACCTATGCCGAACTTGCCACTGACCCACCGTTGCGCTTCGCCGTGCTCTGCGCGCAGATGGAGGCCGATGCCGCCACCTTGCGCCTTTTCCGCGCGACCGATGTCGCCCGCCAGCGGCTGGAAGCGGCCCGCTTTTCAGGCTGGGGTGAGCGCCTGATCGTTGATCTCTTCGCCACGGCGGCGCGTGAGATGGGCCTCACCGCCCAGGCCTTCGATGAAGCGCCGATCTTGCTGCGTGACGGCACCCCCACCGAAGTACCCGAGCCCTCCGTCCTCGCGACGCGGGCGCTGCTGGTGCCACGTGTCATGCCGCTGATGTATCGCGGCGGCGTCCCCGTGCTCCCCGGCTACATCGCGTTGGATGGCCTGGGGCAGCCGACCACGCTGGGGCGCAACGGCTCGGATTACTCGGCGGCCATCATCGCGGCGGCGCTCGGTGCCGAGGCACTCTATATCTATAGTGACGTACCCGGCATCTACACCGCCGACCCCAAACTGCACCCCGAGGCGGCCTTGCTCCCCCAACTGAGCTACGCCGAGGTCCGGGCCATCGCCGCCACCGGGGCCAAGGTGGTGCATCCACGGACGGTGGAGCCGCTCGCCCGCTGGCACATCCCGCTGCACCTGCGCAGTTCCTTCGCGCCCACCGCCCCCGGCACCGATGTCGTGCCCCTCGCCGAACCCACCTTCGAGTCCGTCAGCTAGCGGCGCTATTTTTTCGCCATCAGCGTGAAGATCATATCCTGCCCCAACCCTTTGATCTTCTTGCTCAGCGGCGCAACCTTCACGCCATCCGCCGCCTGCACCACCAGATTATAGTTTGGCAACGTGCCACTCTGCCGTTGAATCTCGATGGTGTAGTTTTGCGCTTGCGCTGTGGCTTTGCCCCCGATGTGGGGCACGTGCCATTGCAGCTCCAACGTCGTCGCACAGTTGCGTGGCAGCACCACCAACCCGCCAAACATCGCGCGCCCCGGCTCATCGCTGGCAAAGTTCGTTGGCTCGCCAAAGTTATCGGTGAAGGACGGCAA
>JACDGC010000544.1 GCA_013815535.1 Ktedonobacterales bacterium | reverse complement strand
TGCCCGCACCGCGTGTTGTTCCCGCGTTCTCCAGCCAATTTTTGGCTGCGACGCGCATCCATCAGGTGTTGGCGTTGCCCAAAGATTACCGGTTGGTCACCGTCGCGGAGGTCTGCGATGCCCCCCCTGAGCAGACCCTGCGGATGGGCGATCTCGTCGTTGAGAAAGCCGATGGGCAGTTGCTGGCGCGTACCCGCGATGGGAAGCATCAGTTTGAGATTATGCAGTTGATGGGTGACTATTTGAGCATGGTGGTCGGCGATTGTTTCAGCCTGTTAGCGACGAGCAGCCATACGCCCCGCATCACGATAGATCGTTTGGTCGTGTCGCGCGAGGGCTGGCGTATGCGTGCCGATGAAGTCGATTTCACGACCATCAGCGATCAAGCGGATTGCTTTGCGCACGTACGGGCCTGGGCGCGGTCCTATGGCATGCCGCGTTTCCTCTTTTATCGCGTCGCCAAGGAAAAGAAACCCTGCTTTTTGGACCTGACGAGTCCTCTCTCCGTCGAACTCTTTGTCAAAGATGTGCGCCGCATGGTCAACAGTGATGACACGGAAGGGTTCATCGTTTCGCTGAGCGAGATGATGCCTGATCCTGAGCATGCCTGGCTCATCGATGCTGCGGGCAACCGCTACACCTGTGAGATTCGCCTCGCGCTATTCGACAGGAAACAGTAGCCGCGTGTGCGACACCCAGTATCTTTCGCCGGCAATCTGCTTTTTTCGCTGAGCGATCATTCGCCCAGCGGTTTGCGGGCGATGGGTACGAGGGATGGGCGTTTAGGCCGAGCGGCTGGCAGATCGCCTTGTTCGAGGTGGGAGGCGAATGAGGCGATGGTAGGTGACTCGAAGATCGCGCGTAAGGTGACTGCGGCTCCGGTTGCCTCGATGAGGCGCGCCACCAACTGCGTCGCTAAGAGCGAGTGTCCCCCCACCTCAAAAAAGTTATCGAAGATGCCTACCTGATCACGATGCAAGACATCACGCCATACCTGGGCGATCTGCGCCTCTAGCGGAGTGGTGGGGGCTGTCGCCGCCACGGCAACGGGCGCGGGGCTTAGGGGCAATGGTAATGCTGGTCGGTTCACTTTGCCATTCGGTGTGAGGGGAATGGCATCGAGCACCACGAACGCGGCGGGGATCATGTACATCGGCAATTTCGTGGCGACATAGTGGCGCAGATCGTCGATGACTTTTTCGTGCGTTGCGGCGGGGAATGGAACGACATACGCGATCAGATGTTTCTCTTGCTGCCCCACTTCGCTGGCGATCACCACCGCGTCTTGCACGGTCGGGGAACCCTTCAGCACCGCCTCAATCTCGCCTAACTCGATGCGAAAGCCGCGAATTTTTACTTGCTGGTCGTTGCGAGCGATGTACTCGACCTGACCATCGGGCAAATAGCGTCCGAGATCGCCTGTGCGGTACCAGCGATCTGCGGGGTCATGTGTCAAGGGATTCGTGATGAAGCGTTCCTGGGTTAGCGTCGGATTGTTGAGATAGCCCCGCGCGAGATGGGGACTCCGCATAAAGATTTCGCCGATCTCGCCGATGCCCGCCAATTGCAGCGTGGGGGTGCATACGAGCACTTGCACATCGCGCAAGCCCTGGCCAAGGGGAATGACTTCTTTGGCCGATGGCTGGGCGTCGCTCGCGCTGGCGCGTGGGATGACGTAAAAGCCGACCGCTCGCTGTGTTTCCGTCGAGCCGTACATGTTGACTGCGGTCACATTGGGGGCCAATGCCCACAGTTGGGCGACATCGTGCATTTTGAGTGCGTCACCCACCGTAAAGGCATAGCGCAGCTCTGGCAGGGCAATGGGTGCATCCGTGGCGAGAGTTTGTGTCACCAGCTGTAGCATCGCCGGGGTCAGATTCGTGACGGTGATGGCCTCTTGCTGCATCCAGCGGAGGAGCCACCCAGGCATCCCGATTTCACTGGGGGGGGGAATGCAAATCGTAGCCCCCAAACACAATGGCGTGAAGATGTCGCGCTGTAGCGGATCGTGCGAAAGGCCAGAGAGCATGGTGTAACGATCCCGCGCATTCAGCCCAAACGCCGCTTGCTGCCAGGGCAAGAAATGGGTCAGTGGGCCATGACGCTGCAAGATGCCTTTGGGGCGGCCCGTTGACCCCGAGGTAAAGGTGATGCTGGCGATATCATCTGGTCCGACGACGACATCTGCTGCCTGGGTGGGGTATCCAGCCAGCACATCGTGCGCGCTGGCTCGCTGCAAACGTGGCAAGGTGATCTGGCAACGTGGCGCGGTCTGTGTTAGCTGTGCAAGCAGATCATCTGGCATAGGATCCGCACCATCGATGATGACCAGCCCACGAGGCGACGCTTGCTGCACGAAGTCCATCAGCCGCGCCGAAGGATAGGCAGTATCAAGGATGGTGTAGGTTGCGCCTGATTTCAGGATGCCTAAAATCGCCCAAACGAGTGATGCGTTGCGATGCGCATAGATGGCGACGACATCCCCAGTCGCGATACCCTGCTGACGAAAGAAATGCGCCAACTGGTTGCTACGTGCATCGAGATCATGATAGCTCCAGTGGTCGTGGTCGTCTTCGACCGCGATTTTTTCGGGGTTTTGCGCCGCATGCTGCGCGAAGAGGGTATGCACAGCGCCCTCCCACTGCGCCGATAACGGTGCGGTGGGGTCCGGCAGTATCGAGCGCGCGGCAGGGGTGACGAGTGTGAAATGGCTGAGCGGTTGTGTTGGCGCAGCCACTACCTGTTCCAGTAAAAAAGCGTATTGCGCCAGCAGTGCCGCCATGCGTGCAGAGGTAAAGAGATCGCTATTATAAGCCAGATCAAGCTTCATGCCCTCAGCCACCGTTTCGAGATACAGGGTCATATCCACTTTCGCCCCGATTTCCAGCGGCACGCGGACCCCAACGGTGAGATCCCCCCAGTTTTGGTCGATTTTGGGCACATCGATCATATTCAACATGACTTGAAAGATGGGCGAATAGCTGAGGTCGCGCGTCGGATTCAGTTCCGCTAGCAGGAGATCAAAGGAGACATCTTGATGGGCATACGCGCCGAGAGCGACCTCGCGGGTCTTGATGAGCAGCTCATGAAAGGAGGGATCGCCGCTCAGGTCGGCACGCACTGCTAAGGTATTCACAAAAAAGCCAATGAGTCCTTCGACTTCGCTGCGATTGCGGTTGGCGATGGGCGTGCCAATCACCAAGTCTGGTTGACCAGTTTGCCGATAGAGCAACAGTTGAAAGGTCGCCAGGAGCGTCATGAAAAGCGTGACCCCTTCGTGCGAACTCAGGGCCTGGAGCTGTGTCACGAGCGCGAGTGGAATGGTGTGTTGCACCCCGTCGCCATGAAAGGTCTGGAGGGACGGGCGCGGATAGTCGGTGGGCAGTTCCAGAAAGGGTGGGGCATCGTGCAACTGTTCGCGCCAATAGGCCACCTGCCGCGCTTGCTCGGCACTCTGCCCCTGAGCGTGCTGCCACACCGCATAGTCGGCATATTGGATGGCTAAGGGCGCTAATGTCGCCGCCGCACCGTGGCTGTGCGCGCGATAGCACGTGGAAAGCTCGCTTGCCAGGATGGCGAC
>JACDGC010000543.1 GCA_013815535.1 Ktedonobacterales bacterium | reverse complement strand
GGCGCTGAGGGCCAGGGTCGTCATGCTGACCGTGGCCACGGTCAAGGCCAGCGCCAGGGCCATGGTCGTGCCACGCCCCGTGCCACTCAGTCGGGCGGTCGCCGCCGTGCCTGTCGGCGTTTGTGCCAGCCGCAACAGGCGCTCGGTCACCCCAGCGGGATCGGTCGTCAGGCCGCCCCACAGCACCACGATCTCGCTCCACTCGGGGCGCAACAGCGTCGGCGAGACGCGCCCCAACCCCGCGTCATTCAGGTCCAGGTGCCGCGCCGCCGCCAAGTAGAGCGACAAATTATGGCGAAAGCGCAAGCCGACGCCATTCGCGCCGCGCTCCAGCACCCCCGCCATGCTGCCCAGATCGACCGCCTCGGTCAGTTCGCGTTCGTTGAAGCCGAGGGGGCGTGTCACCCCCGCCAGATTCGAGGCCGCCGCCGCCGTGTCGCTCAACAGACCGCGCACCGCCTCGCGCTCGTTCCAGGCCTGGGCCCCCGTAATCTCGGCCAACCCCGACAGGCGCAACGCCACCGCCAAGTAGCCCAGCGCGCGACGGGTGCGAGCCAGCCGGGCATCCACCACGTTGGCGCGGGCGAACTGCAATTCCTCATATTCATCCAAAAGATGGGCCCGTGTGGCTGGAATGAAATGGCCCGCATCCAACAGATCCAGCAGCATCACCAATGTGGCGGGGCGGCAATAGATCGGCAACAAGGCCCGTCGTTCAATGTCACTCAACACGCTATCTGCCGACTGCCCGCCGATCTGGCCCAAACGATCCGCCCGACGCAGCACGGCGCGCACTTCGTCAGAGCCCAGCGGCAACACCTGCACCTGCGAGAATTGGCGCAGCAGGGGCGCGCGCTCCAGCAAGTCATCCAGCACGGCGTTGCGGCAGGCCAGCACCAGTTGCATATTGCGATAGCGTGGCTGCGCCAGCGCGCCGTGCAGCTCTTGCACGATCAGTTCGGCTTGGTCGGGGGCCAGTTCGTCAAGCCCGTCGAAGAGCAAAAGCACACGCCCGCGCCGCACCAAAGAAGGCAGATGCCGTGCCAGCAATTCCGCATCATAGCTGCGCAGCAGGGCCGCCAGATGCCGCACCCGCAGATCGCGCGGCGTCGGGTCACTGAGGGCATACCCATTGAGGGGCACAATGATGGGGATGACCTGCCGCCCAGTGATGATGTGCCACGCACTCGCACGCCGCGCGATATCCAGTGCGTAGCGCCACAGCGCGGTCGTCTTGCCCGCGCCGTCCTCGCCGGTCAGCAGGGCGCGGGGAAAGGCCGCCAGGGCCAGCGCCAGCGGTTCCGTCAGTGGATTGCCCGCCGTGCCCGCCAGGGGGCCACGGGCCATGGGCACATACCCCAGCGTCGACAACCGTGCCCGCGTCGTCAGGCGGGGCGACAGATCGTTCGCCAGCCGCGTCAGATAGCGCCGCCAGCCCCGCACCAGCACGCTGACCCGCGCCACTTGATAGGTGAGGCTGATTGCCAGCAAGGCTAAGCCAACGACGACCCCACCAAATATCAGCACCTCCATCGGAGTCTGACCCAGTTGGCGCGGATGGCCAAGCGCGGCGAAAAGCTGCGACCGCAGCCCCGCAAACAAGAACAACACGGGGGTCACCACCGCCGCACCCACCAGCAGCCCCAAGCCAAACAAGCCCAGCCGCTGCCCCGTCGGAGGCCGCCATGCGGTCACCGCCAATTCCGATTCCGTGATGGCATCGCGCCGCGACGCCTGTTGCTTCTTCCGTGCCACGCGGGTGATCCCCCTGCCAAACTCGATGATGCCAAGTATCTTATGTCACTTTATGGTAGCCCAGGCGTGCGAGCGCGCCAACAATCGCGGCGGATAGTACTATGCCGCGTCGCTTTCTGTGTGGCGCTGCCGATGCCTGGGGCATGCCACAGTGAACACAACGAACCACGCAAGGAGTCCCAAAAGCGGCCCCCCTTTGCGTGGTTCGTCGTGGTGTTTACCCCTTCGCTTGGGAAACTTCCAGATAAATCATCAGCGACATCGCATCGAGCTTCATCGTGTTTTCCGACGACCCCTGAATCTTGATCGCGCCCTGCATGTAATTCGATGCGGGGTTTTGGTCGCACCAAAAGATGTTCGCCAGATCTTCGCTGCTGCCGCGCACGATGAGGTCAGGCGACGCGGTCGAGCCATCTGCGACGCTCGCAGGGCCACCCTGCATCGTCATCGTATAGCCCGCCCCAATGTCCGTCGCCTCGATATAAATGATGCAATTCCAGCCCTTCAGCGATTGCAAGATGCGTTGACTCTTGCTTGCTTGTGCCACATAATCATCCAGGGCCTCGCGCAATTCTTCCCGTGTCGCCATCGACCAGCACCCCCTTTAGCCAAAAATATGTGCGACGGGGGCAGTGAAGCCGGGCAACACTAACCCACCTGAGAGCATCTCAGTGTCAAGCAGATCTCGAATCAGCGCAGGTGGCTCGTAAATCTGCATCATCCGCACCTGGGGCCAAACTACCCACACCAAACACACGCCCGCTGTCAGCCACATCTGCACCTTCGCATCGATCTCCTTGATGCGCTCGCCCGATGACACCACTTCCGCAACCATATCAGGAATGACACCACCCCACGTTGGGCCAAGGACAGAAATGGTCAAGCGGCTCGCTTGAATGAAGGCGAAATCTGGGGCGCGAATGGTATCGGGGTTCCGTGCAATCAAAAATCCGGTTTCAGCGGTATAGGTTTCGCCGAGATTATTCTGAAGGACATAATACCCAACAAGGCTGTTAATGCGAGAAGCAGTACGTCCATGATCCGCAAAAGCCGCTGGCATGGCAACCATTTCTCCTTCGATCAATTCGGCGCGCATATTATCGCGTTGCATCGCGGCAAACTCTTCCGCTGTGTAGAGATGTTGGTGGTGGGGGGGAACAGCCATCAATATTACCTCGCTTTCGCGCTAATCCTGGGCAGCATATCACATTGCGCCGCTTTGCAGACCCAGCGCGGCCAAGGATTCATGGGCAGCACGTTCGCCGGATTGCAGCGCGCCATCCATATAGCCACTCCACTCGGTCGCCGTCTCGGTGCCTGCCCAAAAGAGACGCCCGATGGGGGCGCGCAAGGCCGGGCCAAACCCCGTCCACACGCCAGGGGGCATGAAGCTGCCATAGCAGCCACGCGAATATTCCTCATCCGCCCACGACTGCTCGATATATTCCGTGGGGTGCGCGGCTGCCGCGCCAAAGTAGTCCGTCAGCTCAGCCACGATGGCCACGCGCCGTTCTTCACGCGTGCGGCTGCCCCATTCGCGCGCGACATCGCCCTCAATGAAGCCCAACAGCACGCCAACCGCGCCATCCGCTGGTGAGTTATCGAAGACCGTACCCAGGACGCCGTGATAGTTCGTCACCTGGCCAGAATAGCCCGCGTCACGCCAGAAGGGCGTGGGATAGAGGCAATGCACTTTGGTGATGGTGCCCATCGGCGTGCGTTGCGTCAATTGATCGCGCAGGGCGGGCAGCGCGGGGCGATAGCGCAGGCGACCTGCCAATGGCGGCGGCAGGGCGATGATGGCGGCGCGAGCCTGCACCACCACA
>JACDGC010000001.1 GCA_013815535.1 Ktedonobacterales bacterium | reverse complement strand
GGCTATCACCATAGATAGAACGCTGTCAACTATTGCAAAAGGTACGGTGTCGCTACGGCGACCGCGCTTTCATCCCCATAGCTTGAAGCAAGGGGGATTGCGCGCGATCCTGCTAAAATCAACACGAAGTTCCGGATAGCCCAAATTTGGACGGTCCACAATCTCCGCCCGGTGCGCCTGTTCCCCGCGTATGATCCCCCGCGCATGAATGCTACCATCGTCAGTGGCCCCCCAATGGCACGCTCATCGCCTGTGGTGGCGAAAACGAACGCATCTAGGTATACGATGTAGCAACCGGCCAATTATTGCTCTTTTACCTCTGGCAAACTGAGACGAGCAGACCATAGGCTTTGCCCGTGAAAGTCACCCACTTTGCCTAGTCACCCGATGGCCGACGTCTCGCAGCTACGACGACTTACGGGCATCTCCAGGCGTGGGAAATGACAAGGTAGGGTCGGCAAACCAAAGCAAGCACGGAGAGAAGACGGCATGATGGCCTTCTCTCCGTGCTTGCACCACTGCGCTCCACGTTACCCTGGCATGCTGAGCCTCCCTTATAAGACACGCGCGGCGAATCCGCCGGTGTCAATGTCTCCACCACTTTTGCACCAACCGGGCAAAACACCCACCTCCTCAGGGCCTTTGTTGACAGACAACATCGGCGCATGCGCCCCCACGAAATGGGTGAGGAGACGATGGCCCACATCCCCCAGCTGGTGCCCCCCGAAGAATTGGCGATCCGTCTGGATGCCGCCCGACCGCTCGACGAACGACTCGCCGCCCTTGACGCCCTGGTCGTGCGCTTGCAAGCGCAACTCATGACCTACCTCCGCCAGCAGATCCCCGACGGCGAGGCCCGTCTCGACTGTCACCAGGAGATCTGGCGTGCCGTGACCGAAGCAATTCGTGCGGGCGAGTTCCATGATCGGGGCATCGACCCCCGTGCCTACATCTTCCGCTTCGCCCGCAACCGCGTGAAGCAGTATCAGACGCGCGACCGCCGCCATTTGCATCAGGATATCTCGCTCAGCGACGAGTTGGCCGAGGAACTGGCCGCCGAGGATGTCTGCGCCCACCTCGATGACGTCGTAGATTTCGACCGCTATTTCTATCTCGCTCTTGAGCGCGTGCCTCCCGATGACCACGCCATTCTCGCCATTTGGCGGCAGGCCGACGCCTCGCTCAGTGAGATTGCGGCACAGTTTGGGCGTTCACATCGCGCAGTCTGGGATATCGTCCAGCGCTTCGCCCGCGCATTTCAGCATGTCTGCCCACACGATCCCCGTGAATACGACACATAGGATGGTAGATTCCATGGCAACGTTCCCCCCCTTTGTTCCCGATCACGATTTGGTCCGTGCCCGCCTCGATGCGCGGGCGCGGCTCCTCAATGGGGCGACCGAGGACGAATTTCGGGAGTTGCACCTGACCTTTGACCTGGCGCAAATGCTCGGCACCACATTGCACACCGCGCGTGAGTGCATGGAGGGGGTCTTGAGCGCCTTCCCCCCGGACGCGGGGGTCTCGGCGACGACGGTGTGGCTGTGGGAACAAGGGCTGGCGATGCCGGAGGAGATTGCGAGTGGTCAGGTCACCGCCCTCGTGCGGTGGTATGTCGATCAGTTGCGTCACCATCGCCAGGAGGGGACGGTGGCACGCCTCACCCGTGACCTCGTGGGCCTGTACTCAGAGGTGTCTGGGGAAACGCTCCCCCACTTCCCCTAGCACAAAACTGCCACATCGTGGTCATCCTGACCACCACAGCGTGAAGAGCGGCTACTGATGAAGGGCAAAAGGAGATGTTTGTTGATGGCCGAGACACAGATTTGGGTCCTCAAAGACCGTCGTTTTCGCTGGGTACAGGTCATTCCCCGTGTGATCAGCGCTGAAGCCGAAGAACGGCTGCGTCGCTCGCGTCTCTTCCACATCAGCCTGACCGATGTCAGTCCGTCGATGCCGGTGTGTGGCACCTATCGCGCGAGCGAATATCATCCTTGGCCGCTGGCGACACGCACCATTGATGATACGGATGCCTGTGGTGCGTGCATCACGGCCGTCAAACGCGCGAATCCTGACGCCTTCTTCGTATCGAATCAGATGCTGTTTGTGCATGGATCCGTGGAGATCTTTCCTGGCGCACCGACCCTGCCACCGGCGATCATTGACCAGATGACCCAAATGGCCGCCCTCATTGGGCAACAACAACAACACATCATGCAACAGGGAGCACAACTCCAACGACTGTTAGGGGCCTGGACCCAAAGCCTTCTCGCCGCCGGCATTACCGCACCGCAAGAACTCCTCGCCCTGGCGGCCCCCGCGACCGCCGTACCGCACGTCGAAACCCTCGCAACCTATCAGCAGTATCGTGATTGGTGTCAGACCCACAGCGATCCCGCCTGTATTGTCCGGATCACCGGCACGGAGGCTATCATTCATTTTCGCTCCTGCGATACGGTGAAGAACCAAACCGCTGCGACGTATACCCCACGCTGGGGAGTGCTGACCGAAGATATGGCCGACGACTGCTTTCCCGATGCCGAGGGGTGTCATATTTGTCACACCCAAACCCCCAGACACCGGCGCATCAGCACACCCACCACGCAGGACGAAAGTCTAGTAATGCCATAAACCCGCATCAACGATCACCAAGAGATGCTCGCCTGACGAGGGGAAACCGTCCGCCCGCTGCTAGTCGGAAGGGGGTGTCGCCGCGCGTTTGTCGCGCTGCTGCTGACTCGTCGTGACATTCATTGCCAACACCACCAACCCTTTGACTGATGGCTCATACATGGCGAAACCTTCGAGCACCAGCATATCCTCCGGATCACTCAGGGCCGCCTCGACGCGCTGCCACTGCTTCTTCGCCACCATCACCACGGTCTGCGGTGGTTGCACATCCGGCGGCAACGCGGGCAAGCCTTTGGGGAAGGCCGGCATCTTTTGGGCGGGCATGGTGGTCAAGATGTACGTGCCTTTGTCCACTACAGTACCCGGTCGCCCTGTCAAGGTCAGCTTCATGGTGCGTGCCCTTCCGTCCTCGGTGATCTCCGCAAGTGCCGCCAGCCGATCTTCCCAACGCGCCGGTGGCGGGGGGAGAGGTGGCGGTGTGGCTTTCGCTCCCTCTGGTTTCGGGGGATGCGCCATAAACATGCGCGCAAGGCGAGGATGCTTCGTGGTCAATTGGCGTACCAACTGGAAGAAGATGCCTCCCGTCGTGCGCTGGCGCTGCCCATCACGCGTCAGCTCCCCTCCTTGAGCCGCCTGAGCGAGCGCCGTAGTGACCAACTCCTGGGTGCGTTCGATGCCCAGGATCCGCACCACTTGCACGATCTGCCAGCGTGGTCCACCGCGCCGTTCCCCCAATTGATCGGCCAACTCGTGGGCACGTGTGCGCAGCTCCTCAGCGGAAGCACCCGGCGGAGGTGCAGACGATTCGCTCATCGCCCTAGTCCCTCCACCCACACGACATATGCCTGCACCCGTGTCCTTCCCACTGGCGGCAGGTCGTCCACCTCTTCGAAGCGACGTCCCCCTTTGGCGACATTGCAGGCAAAACAGGCGGGGATCAGGTTCGCGGCCGTACTTGGACCGCCAAGATGACATGGGACAACATGGTCAGCCGTGTCAAACGGCGCACCACAATAGGCACAGACGCCATTGAAGAAGCGAATCACGCGTGCCCACTGCTCCAGGGTAATATCAGCGCGATGACCCTTGCGCCGCGACTCCTCGCGGATACGGTCGATGCGATACGATTCGGCCCACAACAACCGACGGCAGCGTTCACTACACGCGCTCTCGCTCGCTGCCCACTGGATCAAACTTTCACAGACCCAACACGATCGCAACGCATATGCTGGCGGTAGCTTTCGCGGTTGGCTGACCTTTTTACTTCAGCATTTCTTGGCTCCGTGGGACCATACACTGAACGGCTAGGTCAGTTACCAAGGAGAGCAGGAGTTCGACAACGGCATCTTGCGCATCAATGACAATCGAATCCACTAAGGTGCTCCACGTCTTCAACTCAGGATCGATTATAGCCAGGTACTAGGAAAACGTGTTTGCCGCATCCACTGCCTTTGCAATCATTGATGAAAGCAAAGCAATACCCAATTCTCCAGACATGGTCTGCCCAAAAGTTGAAAGTTGGGTGGCCGAAGCATTGGCTCCGATCACGACGATGCCCATCAAAGCCGTTTCAAGTAACAGCAAATAGCCCTGTATCCCGGTTCCACGTCGTTGGAGGATCGCCTGGACTTGTTCAGGTGGAGGACCAACTGGTGCAAAATCCTCAGGTTGAGTCAGCATGGTGCTAGCCAAGCACGTGTGCTGCTGCAGCAATTGAATACCAGCTATCATTTCTGTTACTGAACCGCCATAAAAAGTGGCCTCGCGAATAGCGTTGATTGCTCCGTCAATAAGATTGGCCTCCAAACCAGTTCGTTCGAGTAGTTCGCGTTCTAGATTCAAAAACAAATCAAACTGGGAAAGACTTTCAGCATCTCGCTGCGTACCCAGCGTTTGCCTCCGTGGAACAGCATTCGAGAAGAAAAACTGAAGATCGCGATTAAAATCAGGATCATTAACCATGCGTCCTAAAAAGCGACAACCTAGGATAGCGGCCGCACGTAAATGAGGATCTAGCGGGTTTCCAGGCTCAGCTAATCGTAATTCAGCATCGAGTCCATTCAGCGTTTGGCTACAGTCATACTGGTAGCGTAAAAACGGATTCATCAGTTCGCCTCCAAATGCTTCTCTACTGTTCTCTCATTATATACATCCGCTTGCCTAACATGCGTACAATATCGGAAGACCCTTGTGCATTCTACCAAGTGAGTACATCTTCGCCAGGCTGATGTACGTGAAGCGATTCAGTTGTGGATCGAGAGTGAGGACCCGCGCGATGGAACCGGAAAAAACGCTCTTTGTGAGTCATGCAGAAGCCGCCATTCCCCTGGTGTCTCGCTATGTTGCGGCCCTGCGTCGCACCTTCTCAGTGTGGTATGACCAAGACTCATTGCCCGTCGGAGCGTCCCTTTTTGAAGCCATTACGACAGCACTGACGCAAAACAATACCTTGATCGCTTTTTTATCGCCAGCGGCCCTCGAATCTGTACCAGTCATGCGTGAAATTCAAGAGTTCTTGCATCTTGCCGAAAAGGATCAAAGCCGCGTATTCCTCCCTGTCATCTTACAACCCTGTAACCCGCCACCATGGATTTCCATCGTCTTCTACCTCAATCTAACCACGATGACGGTTGAACGAGGAATTGAAGCGCTCACCGCCGCAGTCCAAGGTCAGGTAGGATATGCTCGCCAGTTGCGCGATGCCCGCATTCAAGGATCAATTGTTCTCACACCTGCGGACGCCTTGCATCAGTTGAGGCTCAATCGCTATGTCAACCAAGTTGGTTGGACCGGCGACGGCGCCTACGTGTTGGCCGTGGTTGATGGGGAGAATGCGTGTCATGTTTGGAATATCAATACCAACCAAGAAGAAGATCCCTTCACCCTCGCTGGCGATATACTCATTACCTCCTTTGCCCTCATTGAGCGAGCACCTCACCTCGTCGCTTTGGTCGGAGGTGAAGGGAACGTTGTCGTTTGGGATATTCCCCACCGTCACCAAGTTGCTGGGCATGCTTACCCCGAGACAGTGCGCTCTGCCAGTTTCTCACCGGATGGGCGTTATTTGGTTATGGGGGGAGCTTACGGGCGTATCGTGCAGGTGGCACAAAACTTCAAATCTGCAGCGAGTGGCTATTACGGACATACACAACCAGGAGCCAGTACACCACCAGCCCACGCTACAAAACAGAAACGAGATGGCGCATCGACTCAGGTGGATGTCGTCGCGTGGTCGCCAGATGGTTCGCGTATTGCTTCTGTTGGAACAGAGCAAACTGCGAAGCCGCAGTTACACGTGTGGAATGCGTTTGATCGCACGACAATCGTTGGACGGCAACTTCCCTGGAGACACAGCTATTCGCCAAAAATGCTGCTATGGTCTCCAGGGAGCTATCTGATCGCCATGAGTGCTCGATTTGGGGAGACGATCAATGCCTATCATGGCGTGGAAATCATGCAAGCCAGTACATTACGCCCACAATACCGTATGCCACCTCAGTTAATTGAGGCACGATATAGCGACGATTGTGCGATGGCTTGGTCGCCGAAGGGGGACCTGCTCGCGGTGGGTGGAACGGGTGGCGCGCATATCTGGGAAATACAGACGGGACGTATCACGCGCTCGTTCGTTGTTGATGATTCGCGCTATTCTGGGAACCCAAATTATGTACGATACCCCGATGATGCTCCGCTGTTTCGCGGCTTCCCCTATCCCAACCGCGTAGAATCTCTGGCCTTTGCTCCTGATGGAAAGCGGCTCGCGGCTGGGACAAGTCATGGACCGCTTTATATTTGGCCGACAGAGGACGTTCACGACTAACCGAATGGTGGAGGTGCATGAACTGGCGATGATCGCCGCTCTCTTTTGGAGCGATGATTACTGGGACCGCCGCAACGCATCATTGGTCAACCAATCTTTCAATTGGCGCATTTGTTGACCGATCCCTCCGTGTGGAATGGTAGGCGGATAGTGCCAGTTGACGTTGATTGCCGCGCGGTACACCGGTGAACAACACAGGAACACATCTGACGCATCGGCAAAGGGGAGCAGCGCAACGCTCACCGCTGGTTGCAGGTCTTTCGCTCGCTCAAAAGTCATCCGGCGTTCATAGGGGGATACTAGGGTCGTTGGGTGCAACAGGCCATATTCGGCGGAGATGATCCGGAGATCCAGAGGACCGAGGTCCGACCAGTGGAGATATTGCTTATGCAGCACGGCCCAAAATACACCTTTGTAAAGTTCATAGGCCATCACCGGAATATCTGTCGCCAGCTTTGTCGCTGAACAGGCCATCACCAATACACGTGCCATACGCTCTCCCCTTTGATCACCGTGATGGGAAAACCTCATCTTCCAGAAACTTCCCCTACTCAATGTCCTTCTTCTACGCGCTGCCTCATAGGAAGCAGCCAGCAATGGTGCCTTCTTGTTAGAACGAGGCGATGGCGAGAGTTTTTCATGACGCGCCGATGGTCTTAGCGCCACAGCAGGTCATCCGTTCCATAAGCTATACTTCGGAGCAGAGGTAAACAAGGAGAACGCGAGCGACAGGAGAAGGTCATGCCAAGTAAGCGATTTGCCCATCTTGACTTAGACAACTTCTTTGTCGCCGTTGAGGAGCGCTACAACCCCTCCCTGCACGGCCAGACGGTCGCCGTCGGTGGCCAGCCTGATCAACGCGGCGTCGTCGCCTCGGCGTCCTATGCCGCCCGTGCCCGTGGCGTCCGTTCCGCGATGCCGATGGCGCAAGCCGTGCGCCTCTGCCCTGAGCTGCGCATCGTGCCGCCCCATTTCACGCGCTATCAACAGGCGTCACGAAGAGTCATGGAGTATCTGTGCACCTGGTCGCCCCTCTTCGAGCAGCGCAGCGTGGATGAAGGGGTGTTCCGTATCGAGCATATCGCGATGGAGAAAACCGCCCTCGCCGAGCAGATTCAGACCTACATCCGCGATACCTTAGGCTTGCCCTGCTCCCTTGGCATCGCACAAGGAAGAGCCACCGCAAAAATGGCAGCAGACACGGGTAAGTCGCAAGCGACCAAAGGGCAACCGCCCAATGCCATCACCATTGTCCCCGCTGGTACTGAAGCGGCTTTCCTCGCGCCACTGCCCATCGACACCCTGTTCGGCGTCGGGCCGCAAACCGCCATCCGCTTACGCCAACAAGGCATCCGCACGATTAGCGATCTGGCGCAATGGAACGACGCCGACCTGCTCCACACCTTTGGTCGCTGGTGCCTACCGCTCGCAGCGCTCAGTCGCGGGCACGATACCAGCGATGTCGAGATAGGAAGGCAACGGCAGTCAGTCAGTCAAGAACGGACCTTCACCGCCGATATCACTGATCCGCAGGTTCTGACCCAACAGATCCGGCGTCAGGCGCGCGCCGTGAGCCGACGGCTATGGACCCTGGGTCAACAAGGGAAGGTCGTCCGCATCAAGGTACGCTGGGCCGACTTCGTGACGCTCACCCGCCAAGTCGCCCTCGCAGCCCCCACCTATGAGGAAGCGACCGTTACCAACGCGGCCCTCGACCTCTTCAATACGCTTTGGCATCAGAAGGCCGCTCCCGTGCGCCTCATTGGCCTGGGCGTCGACCAAATTGGGGAACTCACCCCCCAACTCGACCTCTGGCAGCCGCAGACTGCCGCGCGCTTGACCCGCGACACCCAACTCGCCGCAACCCTTTCCCAGCTCAAATCACGTTTTGGCGAGACCGCGATCCGCTGGGGGGACGAAACGAACACCTCGCATCAGGAAGAACTGCTCATGACAACACCCCACCAACCAACCGTAACGCTTTATACAGACGGCGCCTGCCGTGGCAACCCCGGCGTGGCTGGCTTCTGTTCCATTTTACTCGCAGGAGAGCGCCGCCGCATCCTCACCGGAGGCTATGCCCGTTCGACCAATAATCGCGCCGAACTCAGCGCGGTGCTGCTGGGATTGGAAGCGCTCAAGATGCCCTGCGTCGTCACCGTCTATACCGACTCGACGTATGTCATCGCCGCAGCGAAGAACTGTCGGGAACTCCAACAACGGCACTGGTGGCAGAGTGGTCATGTCGCGGTGCCCAACTGGGATTTGCTCGAACGACTGATCCCGTTGCTCGATCAGCATCAGGTGGCCTTCGCAAAGGTCCAAGGACATGCGACCGACCAATTAAATAACGAGTGCGACCGTGAGGCGGTGGCCGCTTCGCATCGCAACGATTGGCCCTTTGATCCCGGCTATGGTCGCACGCCGCCTCCTTTGCCCGAACCGCCCCACCTTTTCGAGTGACCACCAGCTTTTCCAACGCTGCACCGTTGACATCATCGAAATTATTTTCTATAGTAACGCAAGCTCTTCCCCCCTTTGTCTGCCTAGAAAGGATAAGAACATGGGCCATTTCACGACACAGGATGCGATCTTTTCCGTGGATTTGCGTGCGCCACACGAAGCCTACATCAACAGTTGGGATATTACTCCAGATAATCAAAGGCTCGCCTTCGCCAATGCGTATGATCAGCACTTTTATGTCGCCGATCTCGCGACAGGGGCAGTGATCATGATGCATGAAGATAGGCTCAATCACCCCCCTTTCTGGTCTAGGACCTTACTTTGGGAGTCACCGCAAACGCTGTTGGTGATAAACAGCTCACGCCGTGATATGCATGCCTATCAGGTTCCCCAAGACAGCTTGCGCTTTTATTACTCTATCCTCGCTTATGATTGCCAGGTCTGTGCCCTCACCGCTGATGGGCAGCGTTTGCTGTATAATCGCTTTTACCCAGACGAAAAAGAAGGCGTGGTCTGTTTAGCAAAGGCCAGCACAGGTACCGTGGTTCTCACTTATAAAGGTCACAGAAAACCTGCGTTGGTGCTGGCACCTTCCCCTGACGGTACGCGTGTTGCCTCACTCAGTGATGATGACACCCTACAAATTTGGGATAGTCACACCGGCAATACCATCTTACGGAGGTACTACAATGCGCAATTCAGGATACAAGCCATAGCTTGGCATCCGGATAGCTCTGCGCTTGTGGTAGGAGGAAGGACGGATAAAGGCTCGGGGGAGACGAGCTATAATCTCCAGATTTGGAAAGCTGGTCCAGGCCCCGCTCATGTCGCTCAACATATGCGCCAATATGAATTTGCTCCCCCTTATAAAGAAGATGCCTTAGCGATCTTTCCTGGCCATAGCGGTACCCGCTCAACGATTACGGCAGTGGCCTGGTCCCCCGATGGACGCTGGATAGCATCAGGTGGGGACGACGACACCATTCGTCTCTGGGATGTAGCGACTCTGCGAGAACACCAAGTGCTTGAATTCGGCGAAGAACTCACGCGGATTCGTTGGACGACTGATGAAAAATACTTCGTTGCTGGCGGTGATCGAAGTCTACTTGCATGGCATTTCGTGCTATGAAACCACATCGTGATTACTCCCCATGGATAACGTAGGAGGAAATTGAGCCGTGAGCGCGATTGATGAGGATCTAACAAAAATGCAGCGCGTGGCTACCGAAATGAAAGCGGCGGCGCTGAAGCTAAAGGATGGTAGCCCTATGCGTGCGAAGTTGCTGCAATGGGCATATGACATTCACCTCTCAGCAGAAATTGTCAGGAATCTGGCGGCAGCTCAGACAAAGGATCATGAGCACGAGCGGGCAGGCTGGCTCAAAATCATCGCGCGGGATGCACGTAATGAGTAGCAAATTGAAAACCTAATAGGCACCGGCAGTGTCAATAGGGGTCTTCCTCCAAAGAAGAATCTGCGGCATGGTTGCGCGCCTCAACTAAGGCGGCGATCTCCTGCGGGGTCAGCATCTGCCGCCGGAACAGCAGCGAGCGTGCATAACAGAAAAGGCTTGCAGCACTACTGACAACGAGTATCACGACCGTAGCACGGCAAGCCGCACGCCAGAATTGGGAAAAAAAGGCATGCAAGATCAGGCCGATGCTGACGATAACAAGAGTGGTGCTCAGGCCTAAATGCCCATACCACGCATAGCGCTGACTCCGCCGAATGACTCCCTGGTTCCAGCGCTGCAATTTACTGCGCTCCTGCACGCAAAAGCTCCTCACGCCATGCCACTGCTTGATTGAACTACAAACAGCCCCATTGGGCCGGTCGTTGCTGCAAGGGAGCATAGCATAATTCGAGCTTGCTTACAAGAATAGTAGGTGAGGAGCCAACCCATCTATTCCCCTGAACAAGTGGGCTGGCCCTCTGTCAATTTTGCGGTACCGCTGTACGCACGTCACTGCGAATACACTTGAGCGCGCGCCGCAGCTATCACGGCAGGATCGTAGACGACCACGGCATGCTCCAGGGGCACCGTATCCCACACAGCGAGCAAGGCACGCAGGCGAGCGTGATGGTCGTCAGGGATTTGCTGCCCAAACGCTTGCAAGACACCGCGTGCGAAGATGCCCGCGCAAGGATCATCTTCAGCGAACATACGGAGCGCGGCATACACGTTGGAGTTGTTAGGCAGTGGGAGAATGGTGAGATCGTGTATCATGCGAAAACTCCTTTGGCTATTCATCCGTTCTTTCATGTCCTACAGCAATTGGCATAAACCGAACATTTGTGCTAGCGCAGAAGTCCCCTTCTTACTCCCTACGCAAAGTGCCTTGCTCCTCCGATCTATAGTTATGGTAGGTTGAACATATATTCGTAAAAGAGGGGGACCGCTATGCCGCTTGATCCGCTCGGCCAGGCGGGCGCGTCCGACAATCCGCTCCCCCCGTCCCGCCCGAAAACGGGCTTTACTAGCCAACCAAGCGAGCATCAGGAACGCGAGCTGAATCTGCACGACCTCGTGGTCAAACATCCCCATGCCGTCTTTTATTTTCGCGCTACGGGTGTCAGCACCGAGACGGTCCAAATTTTGGAGGGGGACATCCTCATCATTGACCGCGTGGAACCATTCAGCAATGGCACACTCGTCGTCGCCATCGATGCGGAGGAATTCATCGTACGGTGGCTCAAACGTCGTGATGGGCGCTGGTACCTGGTGGCCGACACGGAAGGCAGCACCCCCATCCCCCTCGAAGATAGCACGCTCCTGTTCGGGGTCGTGACGCATATTCTGCATACCGTTCCGCGCCGAGCTTGGGAGGCTGAATAATGAGTCTTATTGGTGTGGCAGATGGCGACAATTTCTTCGCGGGAACGGAACAGTTACTCGATGCGCGCTTGCGCGGCAAAGCGGTCGTGGTCCTCTCAAACAATGATGGAAATGTCATCGCGCGGAGCAAGGAAGCAAAATTATTAGGAATTAAGATGACGACGCCGCGCCATGAGCTGGCTCCCCTCATCAACGCGGGCACCCTCATCGCGCGCAGCGGCTGCTGGCCCACCTACGAGGTGATGAGTCGTCGCCTCGTCTGGTCCTGCTCCCATTTCACACCTAGCCTGGAAGAATATAGTTGTGACGAAGTATTTATGTCAATGGAACATATCGACCCCCGCACCGCCGACGCTTACGGCCAGCTCATCAAGAAGACCGTGGCCACCTGGACGGGGATCCGCACCTCACTCGGTATCGGCCCAACCAAGACCCTGGCCAAGGCGGCCATCGAGCGCGCGAAACAGACCACAGGGGTCTATGCCGTGACGACACCGACGGAGATCGACGACCTGCTAGCAACGTTGTCGGTGGAGGATGTTTGGGGGCTGGGTTCCCGCAAGAGCAGCTGGCTCAAGCACCAGGGCATCACCACAGCGCAGGCGTTTGCGAATGCCCCCACCTGGTGGATTCGTCAACACCTCTCCGTCGTTTCGGCCCGGACTCAGCTCGAATTACGCGGTCAGCCTGCTTTCCCCCTGATCACGGCCAGGGCCACGAAGCAGGAGATCCTCGTGTCGCGCGCCTTTGGTCGCCCCGTCACCGAGGTGGAGCAGCTGCGCGAAGCCTTGTCGTTCTACACGGCGCGCGCCTGTGAGAAACTGCGCGCCGAGCACCGTTGTGCCGGACTGATCAGTGTCCATGTGGCCACCAATCCCTTTCGCAAACGCGAGCCACAGTACAGCAACAGCATCACCATTCGCCTCGACCGCCCGACAGCGTACACCCCCACCATCCTTGCCGCAGCGCTGGGCGGCCTGGAGCGCATCTATCGCCCCTATCCGTTCCATCGAGTCGGTATCGCTTTGCGGGAGTTCGTGGCCGAGGACCCGGCCCAGGGCACCCTCTTCGCGCCCCATTTCCCGTCGGCACGCGAGCGACAATTGATGATGACCCTGGATGCGATTTGCCAGCGATTCGGTCGTGAGGCGATACGCTACCTCGGCACGGGCTTCGCGCGGCCCTGGGCCAGCAAGGGGGATTATCGCTCCCCACGCGCCCTCACCCAATGGGCCGAGATCCCGCACGTGCAAGTGCGTTAGCTGCTATCCACTTTTGGGACGTGGTCCCCGCTTTTTGGGGGGCTCCGCATCTTTCGTCAAAGTCTCGGCAACGATGATGTTATGCTCTTTCAGCAACCTGGCAACTGCGTCGCGAACTAAGTCGCGCACGGTGACAGGCTTACCACGTTGTTCTGAAAGTTCAAGCGCTAACCGTTTCAAGCCATTTGCTTGTCCGATGTCCAATGAAACCGTCCGCGTCGGGCGGCTATCTGAGTTGGATGGCATAATCTCCCCACCCTTATGTTGTCAGGAAATTTACTGCTGGTGTGCGGGCTGTGCTGTAGGAACAGTATATCATGCTTGCAGTTAAAAATGTTCGCTGATGGAAAAACACCTGCATCTTTCTCAATGCCACACCAACTTATGATCTCCTCTTGACAATGACAGTATAAAATGTTAGCATTTTTACATCGGAACATGTTCCGATGTTTTAATGTTCCAATGTCGATGAGCCGACTCCCTGTTGGCTCATCACCGAACTTCATCCCATGATGAACTCTTCCTGGCTCGCCTAGCAGCCAGGCCTCGACAAAAAAGTGAGGAGTCAATGGCAAAAGCACTCACCAGTTCGGCATCGATGAGCGAGGGGACGGCGTATCTCAGCACCATTGATGCCGTGCTCCGTCAACAATTAGCCCAGGATATTGGTCGCTATCTCCTCGCCAAAGACCGCGATGAGGACGATGCGACCCTCGCGGAAACGCTCCACACCGTCGCGCTCATCGTCGCCGTGATCGGCGGAGAGCAGGTGTATGTCCACATCACCGCCAAACGTGGTTCAGACCTTGATCCGCGCTTCGCGTTTGGCACACGCCCGTCACGCTGGTAGGGCAGTTAGGCCTTGTCATCCCATCACGGCTCAGGTAGCGGTAAGAGTTGCACACATACATCCAGCGGGTCATAACAGCGGATCAGTTGCAATTTGCGCCGACGAAAGCCAATGTCATCGAGGTGTTGGAGGGCCCATTCAAGGATATGCCGTTTCTCAAAGCTTCCATCAGGTTCTTTCGGCAATTTCCAGTGCCGACTTGTTTCGGGTGGTATGCCATGTTCCTCCAGCCAGTGCAACGCCGTCCCCTTTTTCATCAGCGCAGCGGGTGGATGAGGGCGTGTGCGTCGTATGCGCCTCGGAGTCGTGGTTGCCAGGGGCAGCCCGCTCTCGCGCAGATAGCGCGTAATCACCTGCAGTTGCTGCGCCTGGGCGGCCAGCGTCGTTTGGGCTTCCGCCAGATCGCCTTCAAGGCGACGAATCTCTTGCTGAAGTTGCTCGAAATGCGCTCGAAGAGTCGGACCCGCTACCTGTTCCACTTCCCGACGCTGTACATACCAAATGCCTCCGACCAATTCCCCCTGCAAACGCTTTTGGGAAATCCACCGTCGGAGGGTTTCGGGATGGCGGCCATAGAGAGCCGCCGCCTCGGTCAGACGTAGTCGCTCATTGGCATCATGCGGCATTTCCCTCGTATCTCCCTCGCTCGGCCTATCATGCCACATTTCCCCCGATACAGGCAAGACGCGATAGGAGAAAGATCCTGACTCATCACGCACGGCAAAGGAGCGGCAATTACACGAACTACATACGTCAACACTACAGACATAAAAGTGATGTTGACAAATTTGCCATTGACTCGTACACTGATGTAAGCAGGCATGATCTGTTTACTCACCATTGCCCTTCGCTATCGCTTGGAGGGCACACAGCAGAGAAAGGCAGGAGCATGCGCCGACGGCGAAGCTGCCATCATGCATGCACATACCATGTTCACCTGGCTCACACGGCGCCGACGCGCTACACGCCGTTTGGGGATGCCCACCCAGACATCAGCGGAAGATCATCGCTATTTTTTCATCAGCAACGACCAGGGCGAGGCGATGCGCCTGAATCTCCAACACTTCATGTTCGCGCGCGAGTTCGGCTCTGATCGCGCCGTGCCAGTGCAGGTGCTGCCCCAGCCCATCGAACTGCTCGATGTGGCTTGTGGCACCGGGTTTTGGGCCATACAGCAGGCCAAAGAACTCGCTCCCTTCGGAGCAAATGTCGTTGGGTTCGATAAACAATTGCCCGCTGCCACCACATCCAGCGAAAGACCCGACAATTGTCTCCTCATCGCGGGTGACGCACTAGATCGCTTCCCTTTTGGGGATGCAGCATTCTCGTATGTCATGATGCGGGCCTGTTCTGCCTTTGTCCCACGCGCTCACTGGCCCGCCTTTCTCCGTGAAGCCGCTCGTGTCACGCGGCCAGGGGGGTTTGTCGAAGTCCGCGATTTTGGGGTCGTAGTAAGTGAGAGCCAGGCCATGACCACCTTGACCCGCATCTTTACCCAACTCGCTGACAGCGTCGGCATTTACCCCGGTGCCGGACCACATCTCCGCACCATCTTCAGTGCATCTGGATTCAGTTCCCCACGCATCATGACCCGTCAGGTCCGCTTTGGCCGCCCACGCGGCACACCTGGGGGATCCCTGATGGTGACGGACTATCTCGCCGTCCTCAAACGGGTCACGGTCCCGATCAGCCAAAGTGGAATCACCTGGAACCATTCCCCCATTACCGCGACCCGTTGGGCAGATTGGCTCGTGGAAGCAGAAGCCGACTCGCAACAAGGCAAGAAAACGGCGGTGCAACTCACCTGCGCCGTGGCGCGACGCGCTGCGTAGAGAAGGAGCGCTGCCATGACTTGGTCGCAACCTATCATCATCGCGCCACCATCGCCTCAACATTCGCCACCGATCACACACTTTGCGCCGCACCCAAGGCTGGCGCAGCTTTCTGATCCCCAAGTGCTGCAAAAAATCTTTCATTCGATGGCATCACGGCAACTGACAACCCAGGTCGCCAAAGGATATTGGGAAGCTGAGACCGCCGATTGGCTCGGCGATGTTGCCTACGCGCTACACCACCCTGAAGAGGCATGCCAAGCGTGGCACGCTGCCCTGACCTTGTAGCAACGCCAGAGGATGTCGCGGCGACCCGCCGCCGTCTGAACCTACTCAATCACCCCCAATGAATGCTCCCGTACCGGAGGCGACACGGTGATGACCCCTGATTCCCACGATGATCCCAGGCAACTCCCCCTTCCCACGCGCTCCTCTCACCAAGAGGAGGGCCGTTGCGCTTTTACCCGGGCATTGGGTGCCATAGCAGCGCGCGACTTGGCAGGGGCTGAAGCGGCCTTCACCCTGAGCCTCAGCTGCGCCCGCGATGCCGGGGACAGTGCCGACCAAGGACGTGCCCTGCAAGGCCTAGGGCTGATCGCCGATCATCGGCGCAACTATCACCTGGCGCTTGATCGCTACCAGCAAGCCCTGGAGTGCTATTGCAACGCCCCTTTTCCCACAGGGCAGATGCTCACCCAGCATCTCATTGGGATCGTATCGCTCCGTTTGGACCGCAGTGCCGCAGCTCAACACGCCTTCACCGCCTGTCGCGACATGGCACACGTCATCGGGCATCTTCCCTGGTACGGCAAAGCCTGCTTTTGGCTGAACAAGCTCGCTCTCGCACCCACCGAAGAGACCACAGCCCAGCAGTATTGGAGCAGGGTCCTCCGGGAGTATGAGGAACACGGAGATGAGACGACGGCATTGGCCTAACACCCATCAGAATCAGGAGGTACGCACCGGTAAAACTGGACCCATCTTTGGGTCAAACTTGACCCAAGCATTGGGTCATCTCGCACCAATTTCGCGCGATGTTCTCAGGTACGCTGTTGACCGAGGGTAGCAGCGATCAGCTCCGCACGCGACCAAGAACACCTCAGGAAATTCATGAACACGATCGGCTTTGCAAGAGTGCGGCTTCGCAAGCGCACCAGCACCCCCGATGAGGAGACGAACCAAACGGTAGGAAGGAGAAACACATGCCAGCCTGCATTCGCGGACCCCCACAGGAAAACAGAGCGCGGTAACCTCTCACCGTCCCCGCGCCATGCTACCCCACCTGACTTCAGGGGAGGCGTTGCTATCGTAGCACACCTTCGCCGTTCATTTTGGAGGCACCATATGTCGCAAGATGCCGAGGTTGACCAGATTAGCTTGCTGAAGCGCCTCAATGCGATACAAGCTGAGTTGACCCCGAGTGAACGCGACCACTTGTTGATCGCGTATGCCGCTGGGGACGCCAACCCCGCTGACCCCACGGCATTCCCGTATTTCCCGCTCACCATGCACCAGGCCGAGATGGCCCATCTCCTCACCAAGAAGGGGTTGTTAGATGCGGATGCTCGGGTGACCGCTTTGGGGAAGCAGACCGTGGAGTTGTGCTTAGCAGTAGGAATGCCCTTTTTTCTCCCCAGCGATGATACGGAGGGTGGCGCGGGAGTTGCTGCTGCGCCGCGAGAAGGAGTGCCAGTATGACACAAGATCTTTTGCTTGTGCACGGCGGCTGGCACGGGTCATGGGTCTGGGCCAAGCTCACGCCGCTCCTGATCGCCCAGGGGTTTCGGGTGCATACCCCCACCCTCGTAGGGATGGGAGAGACGGCAACGGTGTATCGTCATCACCCCTATTCAAAACTGGGGGTATCCGATCATGTGCGGCAAATCGAAGAGTACATTCGCCTCAATGGGTTGGAGCAGCCCTATCTCATTGGGCACTCATATGCGGGGGCCGTCCTCAATGGGGTCCTCAATGACATAGGCCAGCAGATCCGTGGCGCGTTGTTCCTCGATGCCCTATTTTTCACACCAGGGGTGGACTTTGCCCACCTCATCGCGATCAAACACCCCCCGGCCTGGATCAAGCCCTGGTATCGCCAAGTTCTGCGTAACGTACTCCTCAATCGACCGGTGCCACCACCGCCAGTCGAATTTATGGGATTGGATACAGACGCGGATCGGAAGTTCGTCGCGTCTCGCATGTCGCTGCTCCCGTCGCGACTTTTGGATGGACGGCGCTTGATGCCGCCGCCGATGCATCCGCATTTGACCTATGTGCGCTGCACGGGTGGGAACGCGGTGATGCGCGAACTGATGGCTCCCTTTGCTCGCTATGCACAGGACCATGGTTGGCGCTACCATGAGCTAGCGGCTGGCCACGAGTGCATGCTGGAGAGTCCAGAAGCAGTCGCAGAGCAGATCGTCGCGGCAGTCGTAGCGATCCTGGGGGTCCCAGCCTGATGATCCGTGACACCATTTGCTGGTTGTGCGCCTGCGGGCTTGCCGAGAGGCTGGTACTTTAACTCCTGGCACCACAGTAGGGGCATCAACCACCCCTGCCGCATCGAGGACCTTCGCCGCAGGAGCCACGTCATCACGTGCACGCGCAGCATGCGCGGAGCATAGTATCGGAAGGGGAGCGTAGGTGCTGAGTATGCGCCACTCCCAAAAGGAATGCTATGACGGTCCAAACCCAATTGCCGCAGCGAGAGCAGTTGCGCCCTGCCGAACACCGTCCACGGCTCCTCGCCATGTCGCGACGCTGGCGGAAGGCGAACGGCAAGCCGTGCTCTTTCGGGAAGTATTTCTCGTGCGTGTCGCGTCCACGCTCGCCGAGGGCTGCGCTGCCCTCGGGGACTGGCATCCCCAGGTCGTCACCCTTGACACGACCGGGTATCCCGATGGCACAGTCTGGCCAGTGGTTGACGACCTGATCCATTCGCCAGCCTACCCCAGTATCGCGCTCTGCTTTATGAGCGACGATGCACAGGTCCAGCAAAAAGTCGCGGCCTTTCGCGCGGGTGCCGACCACTACATCGTTCGCTCATTAGGGGCGGCGCGCCAAGTACAAGCGGTGCGGGCCCTATGGTGGTATGTCCAAGCGGGACGACTGCACTATGGGAAAGATAAGACGAGTCCATGGGAAGGCTAACGATTGCGTTGCGTCTACGACGGTGTGCCCTCGCGCACCCAAGCCATCCCTATGTGCAGCGCGCTAGGCAACGGCATGGTTCGTGGGGGATGCGGCACACTGGGCCAGTCTTGCATCTGCCTGTCTGGTTTGCTAGAGTATGCACAGACATGCCTGGAACATTGCCCCCAGCATATCTGCGCGCTATGGTGCCCATCTAGCAACCTAGCAGAATTTCGCGGCACGATGACCAACACGCAGGTGCGTACGAGTGTTGTTACCGGTCTCCCCGTGTTTTGGGGCCAACTTGGAAGGGATTTCGTATGACCACGGTGCTTTTAGTCGATGACCAACAAGACCTGCTCGATGTCGTTAGCGAGGGACTGAGCCAACGCGGCTACCAGGTCCTCACTGCAAAAGATGGGGTGGCCGGTTTGACCTGTGCAGTTGAGGCACAACCCGATTGCATTGTGATCGACGTGAAGATGCCCGGCCTCAATGGCAATCAACTGGTGCTCGTCCTGCGCGGCGATCCCACGACCAGTCACATTCCCCTCGTGATGCTGACCGCGCTGGCGCAGGAGCGCGATCAGTTCATCGGTATTGCAACGGGCGCCGATCAGTATTTGATCAAGCCGCAACCGCCGTCGAAGATTCATGAAGCCATTCAAGCCGCCCTCACCCTCACCGAAGGGGAGCGTGCGGAGCGGCTGCACCACCTGGCGGAAACGCTCGACTACCCAAAGTAAGCATCTCTCGTCGTGCACCGTTCTCCTCACGATGTCCGCACGTGAGGAGGACCACCCCGCAAAGGAAAAAAAACAATGACGACTATCCGACACCGCATTCCTGGCAACCAGGGGCTACCGTATTTAGGCGAGAGTCGTACGCTCTTTGGCGATCCCATTCAATATGCCCAGCGGCACCATCAGCGCTATGGCGAGGTGTGTCGTACTACCTTTCTCGGACGGCCCGGGGTCGTCCTCCTCTCGGCTGCCGCGCAACAGTATGTGATGGGGGATCACGCCGCCAACTTCTCCTGGCACGCGGGCTATGCTCTCGGCGAAGACCTTTTCGGCGATGCCCTCTTCGTCATCGATGACCCGGAGCACGCCTTCATTCGCAAGCTCATGACCCCAGCCTTTACCGCACGGGCCTTGGCCGTCTACCAACCCGATATGGATGCCGTCACCAAGACGCACCTCGCGCCGTGGACCGGACGCCGCACGGTCGACCTCTATCCTTTTGCCCGTGCCATCACCTTCCGGCTGTCGGCGACGTTGTTGGCGGGCCTGGCCCCTGATTTTGACCAGGCCACCTTTCAGCAGCTCTTCACTCGTCTACTAGCGGGCGCGTCCGAGTTTGTGCGCCGCGACATCCCGGGCACCAAATATAGTCAGGCGCTGCACGCCCGCCGCGAACTGGTGCCGCTGCTCCAACGCTTGATCGCCGCGCGGCGCAATCAGCCCACGAACGATGCGCTGGGATTATTGGTGGCCGCCCGCGACGAGCAGGGACAGGGCCTCAGTGAGGAGCAGCTGGTGGGCCTCGCCATTACGCTCATTTTCGCGGGCTTCGAGAGCACCGCCGGGACCCTCACCTGGCTCCTCGTGGAACTCGTACAATCCCCCACCTGGTATGAGCGCGCTCGGGCGATCTGCACCGGCGATCCGGATGCGCCGATCACCGACGAGGACGTGAAGCAGCAACCGGTCCTCGATGCCCTGATCGATGAGACGCTGCGCCTCCACCCAGCGACGCCCCTCATCATGCGCGGGGCGGTCGCCGATTTCACCTTAGGGGACTACACCATCCCGGCGGGCAGCCAAATCTTTCTGATCCCCGGCTATACGCAGCGGCGTCCCGATTACTTCGCTGACCCCACCACGTTCAATCCGCAGCGCTTCCTCGATGGCACAGAGGCGAAGGCCCATCCGTACGCCTATGTTGGCTTTGGGGGCGGCTCCCGCTCCTGTATCGGGTCGGGGATTGCCCGGCGTGAAATCAAAACGGTCTTGCAAGGTCTGCTGCGCCGCTCTGATCTGCACCTCGTCCCCGGACAGAACCTTGCACCACGGCGCTTCCCCTTGAATCGTCCCACCGCCAACGTGCGGGTCACCCTCACGCCGCGCTAAGGAGACCCCATGTCCACACCTACGACCATCCACGAGCGCGAAATCTATCGCGAGTACGACCGCGACCGCCGTCTGCGCGTGACGCGCAACTTTTCGGCGACCTTCTTTCTCTTGCTGATCATCGCGCTCGTGACGACCCCGCTCACGCTGGGGATCACCCCCACCGTGGCACAAATCGTCGGCGCCCTCTGGCCCCCCTTTCTCGCGGTGATTGGGTATGCCATCAGCTGGTGGCTCACGCTCCGCAAGCAAGACATTTGGGCCGCCGCGTTCTTCATTGGTGCCACGATCTTCGTAGTGGTCGAATTTCAGATTCAGTACGCCGTCATCGATGGCGTGGGGCCGCTCACCATTGCTATCATGGGGGCCTACTGCAACAATATTGCGAACACCGGCATCATTGGCAATACGTGGCTCCTCGTTGGGGTGACGCTGCTCGAAAATGGCCTCACCGTGTTTCTCCTCGTTGGTTTGCCGCTGATCCTTGGTCAACCATTCTTACACCAACTGCCCGTGGTCACCACCACGCTGATCATGGTCCAATGGGGCATGGGCCTCAGCTTCTATTTTGGCAACCGCCAGAATTTGCGAACGCTGCGCGAATTAGGCGATGTGCGGATCGCCTATGAACGCGCCCAACAAGTGGAAGCCATCAAGAACCAGTTCATCACCTCGGTCAACCATGAACTGCGGACGCCGATGATGACGATGATCGGCTGGATCGAGAACTTGCAGGAAACCGCCGCCGCAATTGCGACCAATAGCCGGGACCCTGAGGCACAGGCGACGGCGACGCGCATGGTGGCAAATCTCAAGCGGGCGGAAGCGGCCGGGCAAAACTTCACCGCGCTCATCAATAGTATTTTGGATGCCAGTCGCCTCGACCAGGATCTCACCCAGTACACCCCGCACCCCGTCAACGTGCTCGAGGTCGTTCATGCTGCGGTGGCGTTGCTCGATCCCCCTACAAGTGATCAGCCGGAACGAGAAATTCACCTCCAACTCGCGCCCGACTTGACCATCGCCGGCGATCCCGTCTGGCTTCAGCAGATCGTGGTGAATCTGTTGTCCAATGCCATCAAATATTCCCCCGCTGGCGGCCCCGTCGATATCCGTGCTCAGGTTGTCGCGGAACGGGCGGGGGGCAAGAAAGCGACGCGCATGGTGGCCGAAATCACGGTGCGTGATTATGGCTTAGGGATCCCTGCCGAGCAAGCGCCATTGTTGTTCAATAAGTTCATCCGCTTGCCGCGGGATCTGGCATCGACGATCATCGGGAATGGTTTGGGACTCTGGTTGTGCCGGGAATTAACGCAGACGATGGGGGGAGCCATTTGGGTGGAAAGTCCGGGACAAGAAGGGGAGGGGTCAACCTTTTTTGTGCAGTTACCGCTTGCCACACCTCCTGCCGCGTCGTCGTCCTCCCTGGTGACAGCGCGGGCCACGCGCGTCGCCTGACCTCTGCTCCCTGAAGGAACACCCGATGGATGCTCTCGCTCAAGCTCAGCACCTCCTCGCCACCGGCCAGTTCACGGCAGCGCTCGTCCTCTATAAGCAGTGCGTGCCCGCCACCCCACACGCCGCGCTGCGCCTCCACCTAGCGCTGGGGCTGTGTCTGCACGGCTCGCATGAGGACGAAGCCGCCTTCCAAGAATTCGAGGCTGGGCGGGCCATCGCGGTCATGCTGGCCGACGTGGGTGAGGTGATCTCCCTCGATGTCCTGGCCGCGCGAACCCTCATCGCCCTCGCGCGCTACGAGCTGCTGGCCGACCGCCTCACGACGGATCTCACGAAGCGCGTCCCCTTTGTCGCTGAGGAACGGCTCCCTTTTTTGACACGAGAACTCTATTTCTGGTTGTGGGAGGGCGCGCGGGCAGCGGGCAACCACCCCGCAGCGCGTCTTTACCATTCCATCGCCACCGCGCTGTTCGAACGCGACCTGGCACCCGATATACGCGCCCTGCTCGATCAGATCATCGCCCACATCCAGCAGTTCGGGGTGTAACTATCAGCCGCCACCGAAAGATGGTCAGCGCTGCCCCTGGCGAGCGTTCCCTGCCCCTGCTATACTGCACCATATGAGCAGGGAAGCGCCCTGTCTACTGCCACCAGCCACAGGAGTAGATTGCCCGCATGGATCTCACCTCAAGCGTCTTCATCATCATTGGCGTCGGCACGCTCGTCGTCTCGGTCATTCAGACCCTTTTGCAGCGCACCAGTATATGCAACCAGATCAATACCGAGGTCAAGCGCGAGGTCGTCGCGCAGGTCGATCCCCCGACGCCAATGACCATCGCTCCGCCATCAACCGGGTGCGCGCCCAGTTACGCGGTGAGTATCGGCCTCGCCTGGATGCCCTGGAAGGCAATGTGGCCACCATGCAGCAGAATCTCAAAAATACCCATGTCGATGTCACCAATGCCATCCTCGACCACCTCTCGACCGTCTTGGCCGATGAGCATACCATCATCACCGCCGCCGAGCAGGTCCTGCGCGGCCCGCGCGGAGATCGCCGCCGCCGGGGGACGCATCATGGCGCAGGTCGCCAATTATGCCGGGGATATCACCACCCTCCAAAACAACGTGGCGGATCTGCGCGACACGATGGAGGCGGCCACCGTGCGCACGGTCCTGCTTGTCCTCGCCGATCAGATGCGCCGCGCCGCCTACGCGCGCGGCACCGCGTAAAGGAAGACCCACGCCTTCGAGTGCTCAAGGCGCGGGTGCTGCGCCAGAAAGAAACAATCAGTCTATGCCCCATCCTTCCCGTCGCTGCACGCTCGTCGTGGGTGGCCTACCTCTGCCCGTGGATGGCAGCATCACTCCCGGTCATGACGATTGGTTCCTCGACGCAGCCTTCAACGTACACCCCGACCTGGACGATGTGGCCACCCCCTTCAGTACACCCGATATTGCGGGCACAGCCGCAATGAACGTGATCCAGGCCAACAGTGAATGGCAACTGGCCTACCCCAATAGCACCCAACGCACCCAGCGCTTCTGGCAAGCGGAAAGTTGCGCGCCGCTGGATGATGAAGTGACCGCCTCGTCGACTTCTCCGCGACCCTTCCCTCCATCTGAGCAAACCCCTAGCAACGCTGGACGAAGCATGAACCTATGGCAGGGCATATAGCAAAAGGAGGAAGCCGATGGCACGCAAAAAGCGACGCTGGTGGGTGACGGGCAATCCCAACCATTGCTGGAACTGTGGGCGCTTCTGTGACGACACCGGCGGCTGTGATGACTGCTATGCCGTTGAACAGCGCATTGCACAACACCAAGCGCAGCGAGAAAAGCGGGAACAACTCGGCCAGTTGGTCCGCGCGGAATGGCTCGCTTGGGCAGAAGAGCAACCGGATGTGGCCGATCATCCGCACTGGCTCACCCCCTGGGGAGACCTCGCCGAGCGCAACAAAGAGGTTGATCGCCGCATCGGCGAGCGTCTCTATACCGTGGGGTTCGCCGCCGCTCAGCCACCCCCCGCCGCAAGCGAAGCAGCGACGTAGCGGTACCGCATTTTGGGAAATGCTCCTGCGTTAGTACGCCAATATCTGTGGCAAAACGTGGGGTGTTTGACATCGGGAACACGCAGACAGGGAGATTGCTATGACCTTACAAGAGGCCCTCCAAGCTGGCGATGGCAACGCCATGCAAGGCGAGGTACCGGATTACCCAATACCGCCAGACCACTATTTTGAGGTGTACTTCGCCCGGGGTTCGACGCAACGCCCGCGCGGACGTTTGGCCCGCAGCAAAGGGTTTGCACCAGGCCATGTTGGCTATCATGTCACCGTCCTCGTCGGCAATGCCATTCCCGTCTCAGCGGACGTCAGCACCATCGAGGCCGCCCAGATGCTCATGGCCCCCTATCATCCCAACGAGCAGCAGTGGCAGCCGATTCCCCTCGAAGATCTGCGTGAAGTATGAACGCGCCGTAGCAACACCGCGACAAGGAGCACCAGCATGGCAGCAGTAACGATTGATTTCTGGGATGCACCTAACGGGCAGCGATATCTTATGATGTTTCTCGACGAACGCATCCGCTATTGCTATTGGCAAACCATCGCCTCAAATAGCGTGGAAGGTCTTGCCCATCGAATTTTCCACGAAATGAAGCTCGTCGTCCAGTTAGGGCCAGCCTTCAATGTTTCGGCGTCTTTGGCTGAAGGATTTCTCATTCATATGAATGAAGGTGGCGCAGGGCCGCATAACATTGGGCTGTATCTCGAATATGCCTTCATTGAGCAGGTCAAACAGCGGTATCCCACAGCATCTTGAAGGACGAAGGGGGAGCTTGCCCAACTTTGGTAAATCTGCGCTCCGGCTTTATCAGGAGCGAGGGACGGCCTGCTCTGTCCCTCGTCGCTATTCTGATGGCGTGTGTCTCGCACAAGACCCTTCTGACAAGAAGACGTCTTCTCGCTGCCGCCTCCGCTAGCTGGTCGCTTGGGTGAGGACGACTTCGATGGGGGCTGGTGGGCGACCCGTGATCTGCTCAACGGTGTTGGTGACGGCGAATCCCTCACGATTCGCCCAAATCGCAATGTCGACCATGCTGGTGGCGAATGACGCCGGGAGGCCTTTGGCCATGACGAAGGCGCGCACGTGTTCGTCTGGCAGGATATCGATCGTCACCGCACGGCCCGTGATGCCCGACCAGCGGTGGATGACCTCAGCAAGGCTGACCGCTTCGGGTCCGGTAACATCGAGGGGTCCCCTCAGATCGGCGGTGCCTGCCAACACGAATGCCGCCGTGCGGGCACAATCTTCGCGGGTTACCCAGGCGACTCCGGCCTGTCCTGGGGGCAGGTGGACGACCTTCCCCTCCTGCAACAGGTCAATAAAACGGGGCAGGAACTCCGCATAGTAACTGTTGCGCAGGGCCGTCCAGGGAAGCGAGGTAGCGGCTAAGGCAGCCTCAGTCACGCCGTGGACCTGCTGCACGAGGGCGGGTGAAGTGGGACTGGCATTGATGCCTGAGGTATAAATGATGTGGGTGACGCCAGCACGGACCGCCGCCGCAATCGCGGTGGTGTGCTCCTCGGCACGTTGCCCTGGTGTGCTGATGAGGAGCAGGCGCGTCACGTCTGCAAATGCGGTAGGCAAGCTGCGCGGATCGGTAAAATCCGCCTGGCGCACGGCAATCCCGCTGGCGGCCACATCAGCGATGGTGTGGAGGGTGCGGGTGGTCGCGACGATCTGCTGAGCAGGAACCAGGGTGAGCAAATGTTTGAGCACCAGCCGCCCAAGCTGGCCGCTCGCTCCACTAACGGCATACATGGTGATTGTCCCTTCGCGCTGGAGTGGTGTGCGACTCCCTGAGCCTTGCAGGCCGCAGGAGAAAAAGGCGCTCCTGCTTCTGAGATACGATACACCTAGGGGCGTCGCTCGCCAAGCAGGCACGGGAAAGTGGCATACGCACCAAAAAGTGAGGGAGTTACCAATGGAACGCCGTTCTACCTTGACCTACACCACTGCCTGTCCGACGCGACAGGTGCTAGCCGTCATCGCCGAGCGATGGGCAGCCGTGATTCTGGGACTGCTCGAAGCGGGTCCGGCGCGCTTCTCGGCGCTGCATCGGCAGATTGGGGGCATTTCGCAAAAAATGCTCACCCAGAATCTGCGGCACCTGGAACGCAGTGGGTTGGTACAGCGCACAGTGTATGCGGAGGTTCCCCCACATGTCGAGTATACCTTGACGCCGCTCGGGCAAACGCTGTGTGGACCGTTGGCCGAACTCCGGGCCTGGTCCGAAGCCAATATCATGGCGATCACCACGGCGCAGCAAGCGTATACGCATCAGTGAAGCGGGCTACTGTTCGTACCCAAGTACTGCTCTTCATCTGGGAGCTGTTTCTCGATGAAGAGCGGTTTATTTGGATAGTAAGGGAGCAGATTCACTAAAGTTGGGCAAGAGCCGATAACCTGGCGCGGCCACGTTATCTGGCGAAGAAATCGAGAACACTAATGCTGCATCGATCCACGATTGGTACTCTGCCTCCTCATATCGCCGCATTGATGGGATCAAATGCTGCACCTCCTAGCATCCAAAAGAGTATTCTGTAGGACATACTTTTTTATCATAAGCCAATTTTTGCTATTTATGTATCCTACAGTTGATTTTTTCTCATGCCTAGATGTATACTTGGTACAGCTACGGAGACCCGTGTGACCTCTCTGAAGCACGTGAGTACCGATCCTCGCGACTCATGGCGCGCTCGCCGTGGCAACGTGACGGGAGTTCAGCACCAGATGGGATGGGTGATATGGCGGCTGTCAGCGACCCCACGCCAAAAGGCGGGGGCTTGTGAAAACAAGTCCTGCTGCTGACCAGTCTCAGTTCGCAAGGACTCCGTTCCCGAAGAATAGATAGGCACCAAGGGATAGCACCTCAGTCCCTTGCGCTGCGGGTGGTGGTTAAATAGGTCGATTGGGAAGGCCAGTGCTGCCAACACACAAACCTTCGGAGAACATTGACGAGGGGAACCTTACCTGCGCAAGCAGATGTGCCTCTATTTAAGAGGCTCCCGCAAGGGAAAGAAGAAAGCTCAATGCAACGAGTCTTGGTCGTCAGTCCAGAGAAAATACCCTTGAGTCCATGCCGTCCGGCGCGGGCGCGGTGGCTTCTTACGCAGAAGCGGGCAGCGATATTGCGGAGATATCCTTTTACGATCATCCTGAAACAGCCCCCATCTGAGTACGTCACTCCTCCATTGCGGGTCAAGATTGATCCGGGTAGCCAAACGACGGGGATAGTGATGGTCAACGATGCAACGGGAGAAGTGATATGGGCAGCGGAACTCGCCCATCGTGGACGACAGGTAAAGGAGGCGCTGGACACGCGGCAGGCTCAACGGCGCGGGCGGCGACACCGGCATACACGCTATCGCCAACCTCGTTTCGATAATCGGAGACGCCCGGAAGGATGGCTCCCGCCGTCGCTCCTTAGTCGTATTCAAAATGTGGTGACGTGGGTCGAGCGTTTGCGTCGATATGCTCCTATCACAAATATCTCATATGAGTTAGTCCGCTTCGACACCCAACTCATCGAACGCCCGGATATCAGTGGTATCGAATACCAGCAAGGTACGTTGGCAGGATGGGAAGCGCGGGAATATCTTCTGCTTAAATGGGGATATCGGTGTGCGTATTGTGGGGTGCAAGCGATACGATGGGAGGTCGATCACATCACTCCCCGCAGTCGCGGCGGTTCCAATCGCATCAGCAACCTTGCCCTTTCCTGCCACAACTGTAATCAAGAGAAAGGTGACTGCACTGCGGCCGAATATGGACATCCCGATGTACAGATAGAAGCCAAGAAACCATTGAAGGACGCAGCGGCGGTCAATAGTACCCGTTGGGCGCTGTATGAGCGCCTGCAGCAAACGAGATTGCCAGTGGAGACTGGGACGGGCGGGAGGACGAAGTGGAATCGGACCAATCGCGCCATTCCTAAGACCCATTGGCTGGATGCTTCCTGCATAGGCCAGAGTACACCTGAGCACCTCCACTGGCGACATGTGTGTCCGTTGCTAATACAGGCGGCGGGGCGGCATAGCCGACAGATGCGCAAAGTCAATAAGCATGGTTTCCCTATTGGCAGCCCCAAAGGGACGAGCACGGTCCTAGGGTGGCATACGGGAGATATGGTGCGTGCAGTAGTCACTAAAGGCAAGCCAGCAGGGACATATGTGGGGCGAGTGGCAGTCAAGAAGGATGGATATTTCAAGATCACGGGAGGATTTGGCGTGATAGAGGGAGTGCATGCGCGCTATTGTACCCCCATCCATCGCAACGATGGGTATGGCTACACATTTCGAAAGGAGGCGGCGCTTCCTCCTCATGCCTAACAGGCAGGGGTATCCGTGCCGCATTTTGGGTGAAGCTTGTTATGCCGGTGACATGGATTCAACGGGGAGCGCACCAACCGCGCACGCTTTCCTGCGCCGCCAGAGTTGGCGACTTTCATGTGGAGTGCATCGCCGAGCCACGCCAGGTCATCTTCAAAGACGTGGTGACGGGACAGCGCACCTTTCAACCGCTCTCCCCATCCCAATTGCAACTGATGTTGCTCTTATTGCATCGCTTCGCGTCCGATCAGCTGGCCCCGTTCTTCTTCATTACCGTCGAAGAAGCCGCTGCCTGCATCTACCCTACCGAAGCTATCCACCTGGATAACGCAACGCGACGCCGCATTGGCCGTCAAATCATTCGTCTCAAGGAACTGATTAACCCATATATCACCCTGATCCATATCCACCATGGTCACCAAAATGTGGGGTATTACATCACCGTCACCATGCCATTGGGGAATGACGCCCCGCCAACCTTCCCCACTAGCAGAGAATGAGCGTCGTCGCTACACGCGAGGGTATTCTTCCTGCTCCTCCCATAATCACTTGTTCTTGACCTGTGCAAGGGCGTTCGGTGCTTCCTCCCACCGAGCGCCCTTGCCTATGCTTCCGCTTCTACCACCGTTGCTTTCCTCTGTGGATCTCCGCACGATTTTGGAATAAGTGGACAAGGTTTGGGTCAAACTGGATCCAAACCTTGATCCAGTTTGACCCAAGAATTGGGTCTTCATGAACCATTTTTGGGGGCCTTCTCCAGGTACGCTAGTGCCAGCACCTGTTCGAGCGAGATGTCCCCCTCGCCGATCGCTAGGGAAGGATCATGCTCCCCCTTCCCTGTTTACCCGACCCTGGTAGGTCATTGAGCAGCGTGACCAGTCGACGTTGTCACTGGTTTCCGCTCCAGGAGGTGACCATGGCACGCTTCATCCGACGGACATCTCCCCCACATCGGGCGGGCGGTCGTCATCCCCATGCGCTCTGGCTGTGCATCTGCCTGCTGGGACTGGGCCTCATCGCATCCCATGGTCTGACCGTCGAACACGCGGCGCAAGCACCCGCCCACGACACCCCTCCTGCGGCATTCAGCCTCAGCAAGGGTCCTCAGGGGGCAACCTATCAAGGGGCTGCCACCCGCCAAACCGCCGCACCCGATCCGATTCCTACGACGGATCTGCCTCATTGCGTGCTGTTCTCGCTGTTGGGCAACGATTTCGATCCCTGCTACTGGTTCATGCGCGCCATCGTAGGCGGAGCGAACTGGTTTTTGACCTGGAGTGAAAATCTCCTGCAGGGCTTCAATGCAGGCTTTCTCTCGCATGACATCCTGTTTGACACCCCCACCAGCGTGACCACGGGGAATGACGCCATTCATGCCCTCGTCGATGATATGCGGTGGATCGCTAATGGCGCCCTGGTCCTCATTGTGATCGTGGCTGGCATCAATCTCATGGTGCGCCCAGCTCTGGGCCTCTCCTACCACGACATCGCTGAGTTCTTCCCGCGCTTCGCCATCAGCGCACTCGGAGCCAACCTGAGCCTCTGGATGCTCGACCAACTCGTTGGGGCAAGCAATCTCTTCATGCATTTTGTGGGCGTCGCCCCCCTCTTCACGCCCGAGTTGACCAATCTGCCGAGTGGAGCGAATACCGCCGCGACTCTCCTCTTTGGGAGCATTGGCCTCGTCTGTTACGAGATCATGCTGCTGCTGCTCATCTTGCAGATTTTCGTCCGGCTGGCGCTGCTCGATCTGCTGATCGTCATCTCCCCGCTGGCCATCATTTGCTGGGCGTTGCCGCAGACGCAGCGGGCCACCGAATGGTGGGCCGGATTGACCACGGCCACCCTCATTCTGCAACCGCTGCAACTCACCCTCATTTCCATGGGGGTGACCCTCGCCACGAATATTCCCGTCAACGACGGCGTGTGGGGTCCAAACACGGTACTCCTGCAAATCTGCCTCCTGATTGCCACCTTTTACTTGTGCTTTCGCCTGCCGGCTCTGCTCAACTACGGGTTGTTTCGCACCGTCGGTGGGGTGGCCAGTGGAGTGGGGGTCCTGGCCGCCGCCGCGCAGATCGGCGTGGCGATGGCCACGGGCAATCCCGCCATGGCCATGGGCGCTGGGGGCGGCGGGGGCGGGGGGGGTAGCGGCGGGGGCGGAGCCACCGTGACCGAGATGGGGGCCGCGCCTTCCTCGACGACCAGTTCGGGCGCGCCAGGATTGCCGTCACCATCGGGAGGTGGTATGGGGGGGGGCGGTTTCGGCGGCTATCTGCCAGGCCCAGGGTCTTCCCCTGGCGGCGGAGGCACCGATGACGGAGGCTCATCCGGATTCGACGACGACCCCGGTTACACCGGCTCCCCTGGATCCAGCGATCCCCGTCCCGGCGCGGGCATCACCATCGAAGGGAGTGGCTATGCGCTGCCGGATGATGCCGGACCGCTCAGCACGTAAAGAAAAGGAACGCGTATGCCAGCAAAGAACGCCACTGGGGGGTGCCTCCTGAGCCTCCTGGTCATTATTACCCTCGTCGTTTGTCTGGGTGCCGCTTTCCTCATCATCCCCATCGCGGTGTTTGCTGGGGGGGGAAGTGATCAGGGAGGAGCCACCGGCGGCACGGGGCAATGTACCCCCATACCCGCCAACGGCAGCCCGCCAGGAGCCACGCCAGCACCGGTCGCCGCGACGCCTCCCCCAGCGCCAACCCCGGCCTGTTCGGTCGTCGCGTGGGCACACACGATCGCGGCCCATCTCACGATGTGTGGGGGCCATTGGGATCCCAACCCGGCGCTGCGCGCGCCGGATTTCGATAAATGCTATACCACCGGGAATGCCACGGGAGCGATGCCCCAGGCCGTCGTCGATTTCTTGCAAAAAACCTATCCCGGTGACGCGAGCGGCTGGGCCAGTGGCAATTTTCAATGCGTCAGTCTGGTCATCGCGGCCTATGGCCTGGCGGGGTTGCCGATGCCTTACCAAGGTGACGCCGTGACGTTTTGGAGCCATTACCGCACGCTGAAGGAGTGGGTCGCCATTCCCGCCGGCCATAGCCCCCAACCGGGCACGCCAGGCATCGGTCCCGGATTGCCCCAGCCGGGGGATATGCTCGTCTGGAGCCATGCCGCATCGACCACCGGCGCCTATGATCCGGGCCATATCGCCATCGTCCTCGCCGTTACCCCGCCAACCGATGGCCAGGCGGGCTCGGTGACCTTCGCACAAGCGAATGCCTTTGCCCCAACGGCGAGCGTGCCCCTTACTCCGCAACCGGACTTGAACGTCTTGCCCTGGCCCGGCGGCGACGCCTACACCGCATTGGGCTTTATCCGCTATTTGGGACCGGCATCGCGACCGACGGCGAATACCGTTCACCGTTTCATCTGTGCGGCGCTCCCCTTCGCTCGTCTGGCGCAGCAGATGGAACTGAGCAATCCCGGCCAGGGCATGCCTAATCCCTATCCCTGGGAGCGACCTTTACCCCATCCTTGGTATGTGTCGGTCTTGTTAGCCCAATGGGGGGTTGAACAAGGCTGGCACTTGCCAGGGTATACCGGCTACAACTGGGGCAACAGTTCCGCTATCCCCGGTTTTCCCACCATTGGCGGCACCGGCCAGGTGGGTTCTCCTGGCCAATTCGCCTACGCCAACTCAGCCGAGCAAGGCGTGGAGATCCACACCATCTTTACCAAAATGGGGAACTACACCAGCGTCGCCGCCGCCTGGCCACAAGGGCCACTCGCGCAAGCCACCGCGTTAGGGCAAAGTCCTTGGGACTTCAGCCACTACACGGCGGATGGTGTGCCTGGCGATTCCCTCACGAACCTCCTGAGCGACCCCACCCTGAACCTCACTCGCTATGACAACCAAGGGGCAACGTGCTAATCAGGCACTGTCCTCCCAACCGCCAAAGGAGTTCCCACATGTTCGCACAGCTCATCATTGCCGTAGTGCCCCCGGCCCCGGCCCCGGCAGATTTCAAAACCGCGATTACCACGTTCTTCACCAGCCTGACCACAATTGGGACCAGCGTGGGATTAGTTGTCGCAACGTTCTTCGTGCTCATCGGGGGCTTTTTGTACATGACCGCCAACGGCAACGTGCGGTCCCTGGATCGCGCCAAAACCTGCATCATTTGCGCCCTCGTTGGTCTAGGCATCGTGCTCACCGCCAATGTCATCGCGCAATTGGTTTCGACCGCATTGGGTGCCTGAAAGAAGCTGCTATGCTCCGTCGCCATGAAATCCCGACCAAGCTGGAGGTTGAAGACAAAATCGTCTTTGGCCTCACCGCACGCCAACTCCTGTTTCTGGGGATCGGGATCGCCCTGGGCTATGTGTGCTTTCAACACCTTGGCCACAGTGGACCGTTCGCCGGAGGACGCCTCGGTTGGGGGCTGCTGGGACGTCTCGCGTGTGCCGCTGTACCGATCAGCCTGTCTATGGCGTTGGCCTTCATTCGTCCCGCCGACCGTCCGTTGGAGACCTGGAGCATGGCCCTGTTGCGCTATCGGGGCCTCCCCAAAGCCTGCATCTGGCGGCCAACGCCACGCCAGGCTCCCCTCCCAGAGGAAACAACCCTCCTCAGCAATCTTGCCGACCCGCTCACGCGCGACGAACCGCTTACCGAACCCGAGCCACAGTTCAGTGGCCTCGTCCCTACCTACCGTGACAGTGTGCACGGTCGCGAGTATCCGGAGGCTTCCTAATGGTTACACGCCCCCATTTTCCCCCGCATCGCCTGGGAAGTACCCAGCAGCAATTCGTCGGCGCCTGGGCGCTCGTCGGCGACGATACGCTGTGCCTGGGCACGCCTGATCGCGACTCGACGCTGCCCCGCGTGGCCGACCAATTCTGCGCGGTCCTCGCCATCACGCCCCTCAATTACATGCTGCGCTCGGCGGAGGAGCAGGAAACCATCATCTCCAGTTATCTCAGCTTCCTCAATGCGCTCCCCTTCCCCGTGCAAATTCTCGTGCGCGTGCTCAAACTCGATCTCGAACCCTATCTCGCCCGCTTGGGTGAACATGCGACGCGCCTCGCGGCCGAACATGAAGCCGCCAGTCGCCACGAGGACGCGGTGCTGCTCGAACTGACGCAGGATAACATCGCCTTTGTCCGCAGTCTTGCCACCCGGCGCCGGTTGCTCGAACGCCATTTTTATGTCGTCATTCCGACGACCCCGGCCACGGAGATGTCAGGGGTGAGCCGCCTGGAAATCCTCTGGCGGCACCTCGCGCGTCTGCGTCCCCGTTCGACCGAGGATCGGCTGCTGCAAGGCCTCCAATGGCAAGCGGTGGCGCGCCAACAACTCGATCTCCGCGTGCGCGAAGTAGCCCGCCAGTTGGGGCGCGTCGGTCTGGGGGCGCAGCGCCTGCGCGGCACGGAACTGGTCAATCTGTATTATTCCTGCCTGACCCCCCAAAAAGCGACGCAACACCCCCTCGCGGCGGCCACCATTGCCGGGGCGCAACTCCCGCCCAGTGCACGCGCCCCGCGCGCTTGGCGACGACATCGCACCCGCCGCACCCCCCTCCCACCCCTGACCGATCCAACGAGCGAATTGCCCACGACCGATGATCCACCAGCCCGTGACGCGACACTCGCACCCGGCAGTGCCGCTGAAACGGAACCACCCGCGCTACTGACCATCGCTGATTTGCTGGCACCCGCCGCAGCAGAAATCGGCGCGCAGCATATCACTCTCGATGGGGAATATGCGCGGGTGTTCGCCGTGGTGGGCTATCCACGCTATGTCTATCCTGGCTGGCTGGCCCAACTCATTGCGCTCGACATTCCGCTGGAATGGTCCATCCATCTGCGGCCGCGCGATTCCGCCACCATGATCCAACGGCTCTCCCGCCAAATGGTCGAGTTTCGCGCCTCCGAAATATTGGAAACACGGCAAGGGCGCATGCCTGATCCCGAACGCATGCTGGCGTATGCGGATGTCGAACGCTTACGCGATCATCTGCAACACGGCGACGAAAAGATCTTCGAGGTCGCGATCTATGGGATAGTACGCGCACCCAGCGAACAGGCCCTCAATGAACGTTTCGCCCAGGTGCAGGCGGCCCTCAGTGCGATGCTCCTCGTCGCCCATCCCGCCACCTTCGAGCAGGATATTGCCTTCGGCTCCTGCTTGCCGGAAGCGCGCGACCGCTGGAATCGGAGCCGCCTGCTCGATAGTAGCACCATCGCCACCGCTTTCCCCTTCGCCTCGGCCAACCTCTCGATGCCCGACGGCATCCTGTACGGCGTCGATGGCAGTGGGGGGCTGGTCATTCTCGATCCATTCTCCAGCCAATTGGAAAATGCCAATCAGGTGGTGTTCGCCAAGTCCGGCGCGGGCAAATCCTATGCCTGCAAAATTCAGGCGGTACGCTCCCTCATGACCGGCACGGCGATCTGTGTCATCGATCCCGAAAACGAGTGGGGGCGCCTGTGCGCCGCCGTCGGCGGCCAACTCATCCACCTGCGCCCTGGCTCCCCGCAGCATGTCAACCCGTTCGATTTATTCCAGGATACGAGCGGCACCGCCAGCAGCGAAGAGGATCGGGGCGACCTCCTGGCGGAAAAGATTCTCTCGCTCATCACCTTGATGGATCTGCTGCTGGCCGATCATGTGCAGGGGCGTGCCACCACTTTATCCCAACGCGAGAAGAGCTTCCTCGAACGGGTGCTGTTCGAGACGTACCATCGCCACGGCATCTATACCGATCCGCAGACCCATGCCCACCCAGCGCCCTTGCTGAGCGATGTGTATGCGGTCCTCACCAGCGGAGCGTGCGGTCCCGACGACTTCCATTTGGGGGATCGTCTGCAACGCTATGTCACGGGCAGCATGGCCCATCTCTTCAATGCCCCAACGAATGTGGCGCTGGCGAACAAGTTTGTCGTTTTCAATATTCGCGAGATGGAGGCCGAGCTGCGTCCCATTGGCCTCTTCATGATCGCCGATTTTGTCTGGACCCGCATGCGCCGTGAGCATGCCCGCCAACCACGCCAATTGTTCATCGACGAAGCCTGGTCCCTCATGCAGTTCCCCGAAGGGGGCCGCTTCTTATCGGATATGGCACGCCGTGCCCGCAAATATTACCTGGGACTCGTCACCATCACCCAGGATGTCGAGGATTTCCTCACGAATGAGCACGGACGCACCGTCCTGGTCAATGCTTCGATCAAAATCCTGATGAAGCAGGATGCCAGCACGATCGCCTCGGTCGCGGGGGCCTTCCACCTGAGCCAGGGGGAACGGAGCTTCATCCTGGGGTGCAATAAAGGGGAGGGCTTGTTGTTTGCCCGCAACGCGCATGTCGCGCTCCATGTCGATAGCTCCGAGTGGGAACATCATCTCGTCACCAGCGATCCCAGTGAATTAGCGAAACGTCACCGCGCCCACCCCCTTCCCGAGGAAGCCGAGCCAGACCCTCCCAGTGAGGCACTCGTCAGCGTGGCCAGCCCCACGTCAGATATCCCCATCCGTCGGTCGGGCAAAGGGAGCCGTCGCGCTTCCCCAGCAACGGACACCAGCGCGGGGCGCAATGGCCAGCATCCCGCCCGCTCGCAAGGAGCAGGCTAATGCACACCTCCCCTTTTGAGCGAGCCGCGTTGCTCCTCCGCCCCCTCCACGCCCGCTGGACGGCCCGCGCCACGCGGCCGCCGGACATGCCCGCCCCTTGGCAGCCGCCGCCCGTCGCGTCAGAAATGGTCGTGCCGAGCGTGGTCCCCAACGACCTGCGTGCACCAGGGGCGGACCAGGACCCAGCCCTGGACCTGCCCTGCGCGCTGCTCATCCGCCCCCCCGTGGATGCTCCCCAGGATTTGACGGCGATGGAACTCCTCATTCAAGCCCTCGCGCTCGCGCGTCCAGGGCGCACCGCCGCGATCGCGCTCGAACTCGTGGGTCAGGCGGATGCGCGCGCCATCGTCGCACGGACCACCGCCCCCCAGACGCTGGACTACCTCGCCAGCCAAATCCATGCCCGCTATCCCCAAAGTGACGTGCAACTGATCGCCCCTGACCAGGATGCCTTTTGTCTGCATGATGGCGAAGCCATCAGTGCGCGCCTGTTACGACCCACCGGACGACCGTATCTGAGCTTGCGCACCTGGACACCGCCACGTGGCAGTCGCCAGGAATACCAGATGGGTGTCGATCCCCTCCTGGGCGTGCTGGCCGCGCTCGGCCCCCTACCGGTGGGGATGCGCGCGATAGCCCAGCTCGCCCTGACCCCCGCGTCGCCGCACTGGTCGGAGGGGCATATGCGCGAAGCCGATGAGCATTCGTTGGCGCGCTCCCGCATCACCGCCGTCTCCCGTGACCGGGAAAGCCAGGTCGGCAGCCCGCTCCCCCTGCTGATCCTCTTTGGGCTGATGCTGGCCCTATGGTGGTTGCTCAGCCCGGCCCATCATGCCGACCACTATCCCCTCATCGGCCCCTTCATTCGTCAGCTCCAAAGCCTCCTGGCACCCGGCAGCAAGGGCGGCGGGCTCAGCGTCAGCCAACGGCTGACGCATCTCGCTCAGCTCTTGCCCATTTTCACCGCCTGGATCCTGGGCGTGGGCAGCGGCGTGCTCCTCCTGCTGCTGATCGTGCGGCGTTTCCTGCACCTAGGGACCCCGGCGGAAACCGTGTTCGATCCGGCGGAGATCGCGCTCAAGACCCATCAGCCGGGGTATCATACCCAGCTGCGTCTCTACGTCATCAGTCCGGCTGGCGACACCCGCGCCGAAGAGCAACGTTGGCATGCCCAGCGCCAGCGCGTGCTGGAGCGCATCACCGCCACGTATCGCCAGTTCCATCGCGCGGGGGCCAGTTCCTTTACGGCCCGCGCGATTCCCGCGGCCTGGGCGCGGCGGCTGACGCCTGAAAGCCCGTACTGGCCGGGCGAGCACTCCCGGCAGCGCCACCAGTGGCGATGGGGGGTGGGGCGCTCGCCCACGATCCTGAGTCTGGCCGAGATTGCCAGCCTGTGGCATCTCCCCCAGGCGTATGACCTCCCGGAGTTGGCCTGGGTCGAACAACAGAATCGCGCGAAAACCCTCTTTGCGCCCCGTGCCGTGCGCGCTGAGGGCGACGCGGATGGCCCACACGTGGTAGGCACCTCGCGCCACGCAGGCTATCAGACCCCGATCACGCTGGGCTGGGAAAGCCTGCGCCAACATAGCCTGCTCGTGGCAAAAACCGGCAAAGGCAAATCCTCGCTCATGCTCTTGCTGGCACGGCTGGGATTGCGGCTCACTCCGCCTGCCCCCTCCTGGCATCAGGAGGAGCCGCACCTGGGCGCACTTGCGCCTACGCCACTCGGCCTGATCCTCGTCGATCCGCATGGCGATCTTGCCCAGCAAATGCTCGGCGCTATTCCGCCCAGCCGTCAGGGCGATGTCATCCTGCTCGACCTCGCCGATACGGAGCATCCCCCCGCCATCAATCCGCTCGATGTCACCCTGGGACGCAATCGGGATAAAGCCGTCGAGAACTTGCTGGTCATCTTCGCGGATATCTGGGACAAAGGCTGGGGCTACCGCATGGAAAACGCGATGGAGTTTGCCCTGAAGACGCTGTACGCCGCCAATGAGACGCTTATCTACCAATATCATATGGATCCCATCGATCAATTTACCCTGCTCGACGTCACGCCGCTGCTGAACCAGGATCGGTTTCGCCACGAAGTGCTCAAACACGTCAAAGACCTCGAAATCCACCGGTGGTGGGAGACGTATTTCGATAAACTCTATGAGCGGCTGCGCCTCGATGTCATCAACCCCGTCCAAACCAAACTCAATAAATTCAACGGATCCATCATCGCGCGCCGGATCCTGGGCATCCCCCAGTCCACCCTCGATCTCACCCGCGTCGTGCGCGAGGGCAAAATCCTCATCATCAATACCGCGCAGGGGGTCGTTGGTGCACACACGGCACGCTTGATTGGTGCCACGATTCTCGGCCTGTTGCGCGTCACCCTGGAGGAACAGGCGGCCCTCGCCACGGACGAGCGGCACCGCTTACTCGTATTGGTCGATGAATTTCAAACCTTACAGGGGGTCGATTTCGGCCAGATGCTCAGCGAGCTGCGCAAGTATGGGGCCTCCTTCATCCTGGCGACCCAGGCGCTTGCCTATCTGGACAAATTGGACCCCGCCCTGCGCCCCACCGTGCTCGCCAACATCGACAACCTCTTTGCCTTTGACATGTCAGCCGAAGATGCCCGTCTCATGGAGCGCGAACTCGATGGCGTAGTCACCACCCGCGATCTCATCAATCTCGATGCGTTCACCTGCTACGCGAAGCTCACCGCGAACGGGCGACGCCTCCCGGTCTTTTCCTTTGACCTGGCCGCGCCCCCCACCCGGGACGATGCAGCCTCCCACGCTATCCGCGCGGAGAGTCAACGGCTCCTCGCACCCCGCACCCTCGCGGAGATCGACACGCTCCTCGCCGAACTTGCCGATCGCCATCCTGCCGATGAGCGCGAGCGGGGGCGCGCCAATATGGCCATCAGCCGCCAGCATCAGCTGCCCGCCCCCCCGGAAGAGCCGGGGACGGCTCCCCTGGTCACGCCAGCACGCCCGCCCCCCCCCAAACGACGCCTCCCCGGCTCACGACGCCGCACCGGGATGCTCAACACCCAAGGGATCGGCTACGGGCACGCCCAACCCACGGCGCTGCTCCCATCCCCCGCCGCCAAGCCTGCGACAAGCCCGCCGCGACGTCTCCGGGGCAAGCGGGGGAGTGGCAAGGGAGCGCAACCAGCGGAGCCAGGGGAGCCGCCCTCCGAGGGCAAAACCCCATGAGCGAACAGGTACTCTCCCCGCTCGATGAAGAACTCTTACGCTTACTGCTCCTCGGCCCCTTCCAGCGGGCCGAGGATCTGGCGCGCTTACTGGGCCAACATGCCAACCTCCTGCGGGAGCACCTGGCGCAGCTCAGTACCGTTGATCTGGTCCAAACTATCACGCCTGGGTTCCTGGGGCGCAACAGTGGACAATTTGCGTATCTAACCTCGCGTGGGATTGCCCACCTCGCACGCCTGGCCAAGGAACCCCGTGGTCCTTTCGCCAAACATTGGCAGGTGGATCTCGCCGGGTTAGCGCGCCACCTCCTGCGCTTACCCGCGTATGCCCACCTCCAAACCGGGCTGCCCGACCTCTTACAAGCCCTCGGCCAGGCGTTACGGGAACACTACGCCCCCCAAGAACGAACAGTGCCGTGGTATTGGCTGCGCGACTATCACTATTCCTTTCGCCAGGGGCACACCTGGACGCGCGTGGCGACGGATGGCCTCATCATCTTCCGGCCCCACCTGGTCCATCCCCATGGCGTCGGCCTGCCGTCCCACCTCGACCTCACCTATGCCGTGTGGCTCCTGCTCGATCCCGGCATTGGCGAAGCCGATACCTTCACACGACGGCTGATTGCCCTGCTCAAACTCCGGGAACGGCGCTGGATCGAGGAAGGCATCGCCGACTTTCCGCCGCTCATCATTTATGCGTCTTCGCCCTACCGCGCGGCCATCTGGCGCCGGGCCGCGCGGGGGGCAAGCGCCTATGTGCGCGCTGAGCCGCTCGCGGGCATGATCCAAATCGCCTCCCCCCTATCAACCGACTGGTGGCCCCCCGGCATCCTGGTTGAAGCGCGCCATGATGCCGCCGAAGGCCCGGAATGGAGCGACTTAGTCACCGGCAACCGGAGCCGCCTCGCCCAGATCTTCGCCCAACCGCTGGCCGAGGCGGCGTTACCCCCCGCTATCGAACACTACTTCCTCGCGGTTCCCGTTGCCGCGCCAGGACAAATGGCGACCGTCGTGCCCGTGCCACGCATCCGGGCAGCAAACCTGACCGAACGGCTCGCCGCCAGCGCACAGGGTAGCTCACCCTGGGATGAAACGGTCGCGGAATCCCCGTCCGCCGCGGGAGATGAACGCAGCGTGCCATCCTCACCGAGCGAGACCGCTCCGCCAGAGACGACCTTGCCCCCCCCGCCAACGCGGCTCCAGGCCATGACCTTGGGGCATCTCGCCCTGAACGTGACGCGTCGTCAAATCCAAGCGCTCGCTGTGCTTGCGGCGCATCCCGTCATGCCCTTACGCGAGTTAAGTACGATGCTCGCCGTCACGCCAGAAACATGTCGCACCACCCATCTGCTGGCACTGCTCCACCAGGGATTGATTGCGCCGATCCGCGTGTATTGCCCCGATCTCGACCTCCTCCTCACCCCGCCTCCCAGTGCCCCAGCAAACCGGGTCATCGAGAGTTATCAGGTGAGTGCGAAAGGAGTGGCCCTTTTGTCGCACTTCCAACATCTGCGCCAGCGTCGTGGGAATCCCACGACGGACCCCGACCTCCTGGCGGAAGGCCTCACCAACATCCACCAACACAATATTGGCCTCTATCATTTCTTCGCCCGGCTCATTGCCGCGGCCCGCGAACAAACGGCCCTCCATCGACTGCTCTGGTGGGAAACGGGGGCAGCCTGTGTGCGTCGGTACGCCCAAAAGCGCCATCCCGACGGCACCATCGTCTGGGGAACGATCCGACCCGATGCCATCGCCGAATATGCCTGGGGCACACGCCATCTCCGTTTCTGGTTGGAGTGGGATATGGGCACGATGGGCCATCAGATGCTGCTCGAAAAATTGCTGAACTACACCTGGTACGCGCAGACCCGTGCGCTCTATCAGGATGCCCCGCGCTCCCTGCCGGTGCTGTTCATCGTGGTCCCGGAGTACGGACAAGAACTCCGCATCGCTCGCATCCTGCAAGAACTCATTGACGCGCGGATCCTCGACCCCAAGGGCAATCTCATGGTACGCACGACCACCTTTGCTTTACTGGCCGAAGCGGGTCCCTTGGCCCCCATCTGGCGGCCGCAATTGCCCCAGCCGTATGTTGTCGAAGCCGTGAACGCAAGCATCGTCCCCTTCATTGCCATGCTCGACCAGATCCGCCCCCTCCCCCTCTTCGTCAAGCCCTAGCGGCTGCTCAGGAAGCAAAGCGGTGCCCTTGCGGTCAAGCTGGTAACTCAGCCCAGCCCGTGTCTTAAGAAGGCAAAGGGGGAGAAACCCACAGCAGAGCGCAAACGTTTCCACAGAGGGATAAGTGCGTTCGCGGAGCAAGGCAACCACGGTGCTGGCGAGCATCCTAGCAATCAAGGCGATGAAGCGGGAAAGCCATACGGCAATATGGTACGCTCCAGAAGGCGTGACCCATCACGGTGCAACCATCTCTGGGATCCCCCACCTGCACGCAAGGAGTACCTCGTGAACCAGCAACGCCTCAAAACCTTCCTCCACCCCTGGCAAGCGTTCGGCACCAAGCTGACCAACGATTGGGTGCCGCAACTTGCCGCCCTGCTCGCCTACAATTTCCTGACCTCGTTGTTGCCACTGCTCTTGGTCCTGCTGGCGTTGAGCTTAGTCTCCCCTTGGACCCAGGATGCGGTCCGCACGAGTCTCCTGACCGCGCTCCCCGCTGGCATTGGCACGCAGATCGTGGACGGCGTGCAGACCAACCTCCGCCGCGAGGCAGGCCTCATCTTTGTCGTCGGCTTCGTGACCGCGATCTTTGCGAGTTCACGGCTGTTCATTTCGCTGGAGAATTGTTTTGGCATCATTCTGCGCTTGAAGGGGCGCACTGCCGTTCCCCAAAATCTCATGGCGCTGGGCATGACGCTGCTCTATCTCGTCCTCATTCCCGTGATCCTGGGGGCGTCCATCCTGCCGGGTGTCTTATTGCACCTGGTGGGGCTGCCCATGCAAGAAGGCTTCGGGGCCGTGGTTTCGTGGGTCATCGGTATCCTGGTGGCCTGGGGCAGTGCGACGGTGCTGTTTGGGGCGATGTACATCGTCGTCCCCAACCGCCGTGCCCAGATTGGTGAGGTGTGGAAGGGCGCGCTGATTGCCGGGGGATTGCTCGTGCTGTACGAACTGCTCTTTCCATTGTACACCACGGCGCTCTTGCGTCCGGACCATTATGGCTCGGTGATCGGCTTATTCGTCGTGATCCTGGCCTTCTTCTATTATCTCGCGTATATCCTATTGCTGGGCATGGAAGCCAATTCGTGGTTTGCTGGGCAACGGGAAACGGAGGGGGACTTGGCGACGCTCATCAACGCCGTGCAAGTGCATCGGACGGTACGTGGGGCAGCGGGTCCGACCGCGGGCAAACGCAGCGAGAACCTGGAGTAGGGTTTGCCCTGCTCGTCCTCCCAGGGCAAGAGTTTAGCGAGGTGCAAGGCACGTCAAAAAGCTGAGACCCTAAGGAGATGAGAGTGGTGCTTGACATCCGCTCCGCAGGGGATATGCGAGAATGGACCATAAGCATCTCCGGTGAGGCGAAGATATGGGGCAGAACGCGGCGGTCGCTGACTATGTGCAAGGGGTGGTAGAACGGGTTACTTACCATGCCGAGGAATCAGGGTACTCGGTGCTACGGATGCGCGTGCCCGGCGAAACTGAGCTGGTCACGTTAGTCGGTTCGTTCGCCACCGTGGAACCAGGGGTGACGCTGCGCTGCCGGGGCCAGTGGCGGACTCATCCCAAACATGGCCAGCAGTTCGCCGTCACCTCCTCCCAGGAACTGAAGCCCGCGACCATGCTCGGCATCGAGCGCTACTTAGGGTCCGGACTCATCAAGGGGATTGGTCCCAAGACCGCCGCGAAGATCGTTGCCCACTTTGGCGTGGCCACCCTCGATGTCATCGAGCAAACTCCTGAGCGGTTGCTCGAAGTGCGCAGCCTCGGCGCGAAGCGGGTCGCACGCATCACGGCGGCCTGGGCGGCCCAAAAAGTCATCAAAGCGATTATGCTCTTCCTCCAGTCGCATGGGGTGACCCCCGCCCTGTCCGCCAAAATCTACAAGATGTATGGGCAAGAGGCCATCGAAGTCGTCACGGCCAACCCCTATCGTCTGGCGGCGGACATCTATGGCATTGGCTTCGTGACTGCCGATACGATTGCGCGCAACGTGGGCATCGCGCCGGATAGCGATTTCCGGTTGCGGGCCGGAGCCACTTACCTGCTGCAACAGGCGGCGGAAGAGGGCCACTGCTATTTGCCGGAAGACGCCCTCGTGGCCGAGATGGTCACGGCCCTGGCCCTGCCCGACTGCCCGATTCTGACGACGCGCGTGCGTCCGCTCGTCCAGCAGATGATCACCGAAGGCGACCTCATCCAGGAGGCGGAGACCGACCGATGCTACACGCCCCCCTTCTATCATGCTGAGGTCGCCCTCGCCCAGCGGCTGCAGGCATTGTTACGGATTCCGGTGCCCGTGGAAACGGACCGGGTGCAGCGCTGGATGGATGGGTATACCGCTCAGCAGGAGGTGGCGCTCTCGGACCAGCAGCGCCAGGCGGTGGAGCTGGCGGCGCGCGAACGGGTGCTGATCCTCACCGGGGGACCGGGCACGGGCAAGACGTTTACGACGCGCACCATCGTCGCCCTGTGGAAAGCGATGGGCAAACGCCTGGCGCTCGCGGCCCCCACCGGACGGGCGGCGCAACGGCTGGCCGAACTCACCGGGCATGCGGCCAAAACGGTCCATCGGCTGCTGGCCTTTGACCCCGGCAAGATGGCCTTTCGATTTAACCAGGATACGCCACTGGAGATTGATGCGCTGGTCGTCGACGAAAGCTCGATGCTCGATCTCTTCATCGCCCATGCCCTCATGAAGGCCATCCCCCCGACGGCGCAGGTCCTCTTCGTAGGCGACATCGACCAGTTGCCCAGCGTGGGACCGGGCAATGTGTTGCGCGATTGCATCACCTCGGAGCGCATTCCCACCATCCGCTTGACGGAGGTGTTTCGCCAGGCGGCCACCAGCCAGATCGTGACCAATGCCCATCGCATCAATCAGGGCCTCGCGCCGCGTTTAGAGGTCATGTCGCGCACGCCTGCCACCGATTGTCTGTGGGTGGAGGAGGACGAGCCACTCCGTGGGGCAGAGGTGGTGCGGCACCTCATGCAGACCTCGTTTCCGCGGCTGGGTATCGATCCAGTGCGAGAGGTGCAGGTGCTGTGTCCCGGCACGCGCGGCGACATCGGCACGCGCGCGCTCAATCCCCTGATCCAGTCGCTGCTCAACCCGCCCGCCGAGCACAAACCGCAGGTGCAGCGCGGGGGGACGATCTTGCGGCAAGGGGACCGGGTGATTCACCTGAAGAACAACTACCAGCTCGAAGTGTTCAATGGGGATGTGGGTACCATCCAACGCATCGATTTGGAAGAACAAGAGGTCGTGGTCGCCTATGGGGAACGCGACGTGCTCTACGATGTTGCTGACCTCAATGAAGTCGGGTTGGCATGGGCGCTGAGCATTCATAAGAGCCAGGGATCCGAGTATCCGGTGGTGGTCCTGCCGCTTTTCTTGCAACATTATATGCTCTTATCGCGCAATTTGCTGTATACCGGTCTCACCCGTGCCAAACAGCAGGCGGTGCTCATCGGTTCAACCAAGGCCATTCGTATTGCGATCAACCGCACGCAGGAACGGGAACGCTACACCTGGCTCGCGCAGCGCCTGCGTGGGAGCGCGGGCGGGAGCTAATCTAGGTCGGTGAGTGGCAGCAGGAGCACGCCATCGAGTTGCACGAGTACTGGTTCTTCGCGCCAGGGGTCGAGGTGTCTGAGCCAGGCGCGCGCTTCGTTGGGGAGCATCCCACGTGCGAGGGCGATCTGGTAGGCAGCGAGCATCGCGTCGCGCGATATTACCGCCTGATCGGTATCATTGCGTCCATACCAAGCGTCGAGTGAGTCATCGAAGGTGAGCATTCCCCAGGCATTCATGCCTTCATCATATGCTACCCACGCGAATAAACCGACGACAAGGAACGCAAACGGCATGGAAGGAGCAGACCGAGCATGCGGGAGGCATTGGTGCTAGCTAGAGACGGTATTCGTTCGCTTGAAGCGAACTTACCCTAATTTCCCGGCTGGGAAAACCTTCGTGAAAGATAGCCCGTACCTCACCCGTACCTCCGAATGGCTTCGATGACGAAAAGATCCCGCAGCACGATTGCCTATGACCGCTCGATTTCTCCACAGCCGACTCCCAAGGCGTGCGCCTTCGCCACGTCCATCTCCCACAGGGGAGCTACCCCCTCCATGCCCCCTTCGGGAAGCTGCCGCACGGCGACGATCCCAGACTATGCCAACCGATGCGTACATACACCGACAATCCCGACCTCATGACGCTCCATCACGCACCTTTCTTGTAGGATACACGACATCTTATGGTTGAGCGTCTTCGCGGGAGAGGACTCGTCCGACTATGTTTCCAACTCACGCCATCGGCATGCCACCCCGCTCAAGCCAAGTGTCTGCAGCACCCATGCAGAGTGCTTAGGCATCCGGACAAGGCATCACAACGCGCGATTTTGGAATAAGTGGACAATGTTTGGATCCAGTTTGACCCAAACATTGATCCAGTTTGACTCACGAATTGGGTCTTCATGAACCATTTTTCCGTCCACCTTCCCCGTATGCTGTGCGTAGACCGAACAGATTCGTCCTTCCCTGGTGGAAATCGCGGGTCGCCGGTCACCTCGTTACCGTCTGGGGCAGAACGACACCGGGTCACGCTGCCACTGTTCACCCCCTTCTTCCTAAAGGAGAACATTTTAATGTTCACACGCGTCACCCTGGTTCTGGAACCGACGACCCGCGTCCTGGCTCGCGCTGATCGCGCCGATCACGTGTTCCGCGCCATCTAGCGCTCTCCGCACAGCGGGCAACCGGCGGGGGAGGTCCATCAGCCGATGCGCGTTCCTCGCCGATTGCTCACACGGTCCTCCGGTGGTTTTCCACTGGCATTACGCTCATCCAGAAAGGGGCGTCCTCGATGCAAAGCTTGCATATTCTCTCCGCACGCGGTGACGACTGCATCCACTGGAATCTCGCCAGCGCGGCCCGTGGATCACCACGGGCCGCTACAGCCGTAGCTGAAGCCGAACAGGTCTTCGTCCGCGCGCAGGCTCAGGGGGCCACCGCCTACTGTCTCGACGATCCCGCCCATCCGCAGCGCCTCGACGCCTTCGAACCGACGATGGGCTGTATCATTATCGTGCCGCGCCTGATTGGTGGCTAAATAGCTCCGCCTTCGCAAAAGCAGCGGAGATGCTACGAAGACGACTGCTCCCCACGGCTCACAACGCGAATGCCTGTTTCTTGTCCCTACTGGTAACGCTCCCGGTATGACGCATCCTTCCCCTTACCGGGCATCCCTATGTCCAAAATGAGAGAGGCCCATCCCATGATCACGGACTTCCCGCACACGGCAATGCGTGCATGCCCCCGATCTTCAGGAAACTGTCAGCGTGAAACGCCCTGCCCCGCTTCGCCGAGCAACGCTGCTGAGTGGGAAAGGAGCCGCGCATGACACCGTGGATTTATTGGGGTTCCGGCGCCGTCGCCCTGCTCTGTCTCGTCACGATGGTGGGCATGGCGCTCGCCGCCATCCGACGGCTGCGTGAACTCCAGCGCACCGAGCAACTGCCGACGCTCAAAGCCGAGCAGCAGGCGCGGACATTGGCACGCAGCATCCTGGCGGCGCATGAATTCACCCAGATTCAACGGCATGGTTACCTGGATATACCGAGTACGCTGTACCCGACGCAACGCCGGTATCGTCTCCCCCTGGCCCATGGCATGATTGAGATTTGGGAACAGGACCACCTCATCGAGTATGTCTGTCTCATCCCCGAAGCGCCGCTCGCCGCCTTCGACGAAATCCTGGCACTCCGCATCTTGATCCTGGCCGACGAACAAGCGTTCCTGGCACGCGCCACGCATTTCCCTGAGCGCCCAACCACTCAAGTAGGGCAACGCGCCAGCGGGGAGGTGCGCTATGCCACCGAGCACCGCTAGCGTGCGCCTCCTTGACCGACCAGCAGCCGTTGGCATAGATAGCCACCCGGCGGAATCTGATACGGGGACGCTGACACCACTCGACCAAACTCGCGGAGAGCTGAAGGCAGCGCCAGCATCGGGGTCACACCTGATGACCGTTCAAGGGCGCAAGATGGGGTCCTTTACACCAGCACGGCGCGACTGGGAGGGTCCCCACCACCGCGTTGAGCGCGACATCTTCCTCCTCATTGGTTTGTACGCACTGCTCGTCTTCGTAGCCTTCACCAGCGCAGGCGAGTTCTACCAACATTTGCAACTGTTCGCCCGTCTCGGGCTACTGCCCGTCATCGGCTATGCAGTCTGGCTGCTTATTGTGGGTCTGCCCCACTGGTCTATCACGCACAAAGTTCGGTCAGACTCTGCGCGCCAGTCCACCTAGTGATCCCAACGAAAGGAAGGTACCCGCATGCGTTCCCTCTGGCATACGGTCATCTCTATCACCTGGTTCCTGGCCCTGTTCCTCACGACGCCATCACGGGATCTCGTCGGAACCATGCACCCCCTCATGGCCGCGGTGCATCATATGGGAGCAACGGCCAACGCCGCGACCCTTCCCTGTGCTCAGCCAGAAAGTTTGCCACGGTGCTACACCCCCCGCCAAATTCAGCAGGCATACAACGTTCTTCCCCTCTTTGCCGCAGGAGTCACGGGGACGGGGCAGACCATTGTCATCATCGCAGCCTATCAATCGCCGACCCTACACCATGATCTGCACACCTTTGACCGCCTCTTCCACCTCCCCGATCCCGTCCTCGTGGTGCAGACGCCGCACGGGATGGCCGCCTTCGATCCGTCCGATCTGAGCCAAGTCGCGTGGGCCGGCGAAATCACCCTCGATGTGGAGTGGGCCCATGCCCTAGCGCCTGGGGCGCATCTTACGCTCGTCGAAGCACGCTCTCCCGCTGACAATGATATCCTCGCCGCCCTCCGCTGGGCGATTCGCACGCGGAGCGGCACGGTCATCTCCCAAAGCTTTGGCGAGGCGGAAGACTGTATGACACCAGCGACCCTGGCGACCCAACATGCGCTTTTCGTGCAAGCGGTGCAGGCGGGCATGACGCCGGTGGCGGCCGCTGGGGATACGGGGGCTGCCCTGCCAGATTGTGCCGATGCGGGCTTTCACCGAGCGGTCAGTAGCCCGGCTTCAGATCCCCTGGTCCTCGCCGTGGGCGGCACACAGTTGGCAATGGGCAGGACCCACCAAGAAAGTGTCTGGAACGACGACGGCGGTGCCACCGGCGGGGGCTATAGCGCGATCTACGCGCGTCCCTCCTATCAAAACGGCGTAACCACCAACCGGGCGCGGGGTCTGCCAGATGTCGCTGCCGATGCCGATCCCCAGACTGGCGTGCTCTGCGTCTGGAGTGCTTCCGGAGCAGGCGCGGATCAGCTTTTCACCTTTGGCGGGACCTCCGCCAGCACCCCTATGTGGGCAGGCATCCTCGCCCTCGCCGCGCAACGCGCAGGACATGGGCTGGGCTGGGTCCAACCCGCGCTCTATGCCAGCGCCGCCCACCAGACGCGGGACACATTCGATATCACCCAGGGCACCAATACGGTCAGTGTGCCAGATGGCAACGGCTTCCGCCACACCATTCCGGGCACCAGCGCCCAACGTGGTTGGGATGCCGTGACGGGCTGGGGCAGTCCCAATGCACGCCTGATCGTCCTGGCCCTCGCCCACCCAACCTCCCAACCCCCACCGAACTTGCCCAGAAAGGAGGTGATGGACCCATGTATTACTTGCACATGCTGATCACGCTGGCACAACACATCTGGCACTTCTAGGCCTCGGTTCCTGGTCATGACGTTCACCGGTGGCACCGACACGTGGTCCGTGCCACCAGGACATCCCGCAACACATCATAAGGAGATCCCCGTATGCCTACTTGGCTCCGTCACGTTTTGCTTAGCCTCTGTCTGCTCCTCGCCGGCCTCGCCACGGTGGCCACCCCTGTTCATGCCGCGACTCTTGCCACCGGGTCCCCGGCGCGCTTCACCCCAGCCAAATCCTATAACCTGAACCACCCCGTGACCCTCCCACCCCACTTTGGGCGCGGACAGCTCACCCAAGCGGGACACATGCTCCCCATGAATGCCAACTTTCCAGATGCCTTGTGCGCCAACGACCGGGCGTATGTCATCGGCTTCTCGACCGCGCACGGGTTCGAGGCAGGAGTGCCGTATAGCACCACGACCACCGACAATTTCGCGTCGATGTCTGGCTGGCTCTACTATCTCTGGTGTCCCGCCAATGGATCGCTGCTGCAACGGTTTTTCCCCGAGGGCTTCAACTTCGCGGAATCAACCTTCACGCTGAGTGGGGGACCATGTCAATGGCTCATCATTGGCGCAAACGAATTCAACCAATATGCGCCGGGGAATGCGTCCCTGCACGTGTATAGCGGAACCAATCTCATCACCGCCACCTATCAGGCGGTCGCCTCCTCCCCCCCGAACTACGCCGAACGGCTCCTGTGTCCGGGGCAGACGCTCAGAGATTTCTCCAACGTCGCCAATGGGCGCTACAGCTATGTCGCAATGCTGATCTACGACGTCGAGGCCTATGACCACCAAAGCGGTGGGACCGCCTGGATCGCCACCCCGTACCCACGGTAAGGTCGCCCCGGCGGGCTCACCTGCCAGACATCTGGCACCGCAGCCGTCTCCGAGCCACACGCTGACTCGTTGTTGAAAGGATCACCCCATGCGCGCATGTCTCCAGTTGTTCTTGCTCATCCTCGCCTGCGGCGGTGCCCTGTGCGTCCCCGTCGGCGAAGTCCAAGCAGCTCAGATGGGACACCTGACTACCACCACCCTGTCAGCGGCACAGGTGCGGGTAGCACGCCAGCCGCAGGCCGCCTGCCGCACCATCACCGTCGCGCCCGGCGATTGGCTCAGCCGTATCGCCGTGCGCCTGAGCACCTCGTGGACAACGCTCTACGCACAAAATCGCGTGGCCATCGGCCCCGATCCCAACCGGATCCAGCCAGGGATGATCCTGCAGCACTGCTATCAGGCCCTGCTCCCGGCGACCACGAGCGACGGAGCCGCACGTGCCGGGCAACCGTGTCAAAGCACCACGTACTGGCCCCGTGGGAGGCTCACCACCACGACCACCCCACCTGGCTGCTATGCCGCCGACTATGCCATCACCCCCACCCACTATCCCCATGTCGCAGCGACCTTCGGCGGGTGTGATTGGTGGCCGGCAGCCCTTCACCCAACCAAGAATATCTGGTCGCTGCCCCGGCACACCGTGCCCAGGGTGGGCGCGGCGATTTTATACGCTCCGCACGAACAAGGTGCCGGGTCGGAAGGCCATTGGGGGGTCATCGTCGCCCTGAGTGCCGACGGACGTTATGCCCTTTCCAGTGAGATGAATTTCACCATTATTGGCCGCGCAGCGCACAGTTTGGGCGGGTGGGGCCGGGTGGTGTACCGCTACGTCGCTCTCAGGCCGCCGGCGACGATGTTCGTGTATTGACCTCGGCGTAGCCGACCTGCGTCGGCACGCCCCCCTACGACAACCAAGAAAGAAGGCATTCCCCATGTATTTCATGCGTGTGATGATGCTCACCACGGTGAGCGCGCTGGCTCTGGCGCTCGGCACCCTCGGTCCCCCCGTCCATGCCGCGACCCGACCAAGCGCACCCGTGACGAGCTGCGCCACCTATCAGGCCACACCCCACGGCGTGACCCGCCCCGCCACTGTTACCTGTGTCGCGCACCATCGGGGCGGCACTACGCCCAACGCCTTGGGCTATCCCGATTGTCACAATTACGACCTGGTGCTCTATCAGGACGGTGACTACAAAGGCGGTTCCTTGTGCCTGGGACCGGGCGACTACAATCTCACCGATTTCAACATATGTCGCGGGTTTTTCATGTGTACCTCGGCCAATGATCAGATGAGCAGTTACCGCAACAACTCGGGCCAGTGGGGGTACATGACCACGGATATCAATTCCGGGGGCGACACCTTCTGGTTCGCTCCGAACCAGGCCATAAATTACGTCGGTAACTATTTCAACGACCAAATCTCCTTTGTGCATGTCGACTGATGACCAACTCAAGCGTGCTAGCCACCGTGAATCGGTCCACCGTCTCTTCCCAGCGGGTCTGGCCACCACACCAGATCCGCTGGGAAACCCATCGTGATCGCACATTGAACGATTACACGCGGGAGCCTCCACCGTTCCAGAAAGGCGTCGTTTCCCCATGATGACCCACTTCCTTTTGCACATCAGCCGGGTGAGTGTTCTGACACTCGTACTGGCACTCGGTATCGGCAACACATCAGCGCTGGCTGCGACCGCATCGAACGCCGCCCCCCAGGCGTGTCCACACTACCAGGCCATGCCGCATGGCTTTACCATTCCGGCTACCCTCACCTGTGGGTCCCATTCCCCGCCGCAGTTCACCCCCAATGGCCCGGTCGATTGCAAAGGGGGGCATCTGGTCATCTATCAAGACGCCTCCTATCGCGGGAACTATCTCTGCTTTGGTTCAGGCGATTACAACTTGACCGATTTTCAGTTCTGCGCCCTGTGGCCCTTCGGCTGCCAATCGGCGAACGACCAACTCAGCAGCTTCCAAAACAACACGGCCAGTTCCGGGGTTTTTACGACGGATATCAATGACCACGGCCGGGTGCTCTGGTTCGCTCCCCATGCCGCGCTGGCGTATGTGGGAGACGTCCTCAACGACCGCATCTCGTATCTGCATCTCAATTGATGGATCGATGCGCGGCGGAAGCAATGCATGCCAAAAGGAGGCTGAGCGATGCAGCGTAAATGGCTTCTCATATGCCTAGTTGGCCTGCTGCTCGTGGGGGTGATCGTATCCCGGGCTTCAGGACCCCAGCCAGTTTCTCAGCGCGTGCCTGATCCCATTGCCGCGATGCTGACCGAACTGCGCACCCACGGCTTTTCGCCCCAGGCCAATGGAGGGCAGGGGGGACTCGCGCTCCGCTGGGCAAATCGTGGTACCCCCCAGGTCATCAGCACGACCGCGCTCGATGCTGACGGCAACTTGCTCAGCGATGCCCGCTACGTGCTGGCCCTCTGGCTGGCAACGCAGCACCATCCAGATGCGGCGCTGCTTGCCGAACGGAACCGCTATACGGCTATCCTCAAAGCGGTCGTTCACGTCGCTCAGGGCGCATCATCCGAATGGTTCGCGGTGCTCCATGCCCTTGGGGCGCTTTCTGGCGACGTCTGGTACGAACACCAGACAACCGCCCTCGTCACGTGGATGGCACATACCCTCTATCATCCCGCCAGTGGCGCCATCTACTGGGTCGATCCCACCCATCCCAAGGGCTGGTATCGGACGGCAGATGCGCTGGAGGTCAGCGCGGCCCTGGTGATCGCAGGCAAGCAACAGGGAACATCGGCCTGGGTCCAGGCGGGAATCCACGCCCTCGCCTTCATCGAGACGCATGCGTATCTGCCAGTAGATCACCTCTACTTTGGGGCAATGATGGGCGTCCTAACCGCCTCCGGGCAGATCAATCCCAATGAGCTTCTCGATCAACAGGATGCGCCGCTGACCAGTTCCGCCATCGCGCGCGATGCCCTGGCGCTGGCCAAGATCGGCCAAGCCACCGGGGATGCCACCAGTATCACGCAGGCAGCGAACCTCCTGAACAGCGTGTCGCCGGATCGCAATGCGCTCAAGCTATGGGACGACACCTATGTGGGCTATAACCAGTCGCTCACCTTCAGTGGGGAGGATTATGCCCATCCAGGGGTGCCCAATCCCCCACAAGCGACCAAGTCCCCGGCAACGCAAGCGTGGATGCTCCTGGCCTTCACGCAGGTCAGCGACGCGGCTGGCGACCAGGATGTTGCGCTCACCAGTGCCTTGCAGCAGTGCTTGCTGACGCGTGCCTATCAACCCGCACGTCAGGGGATCGTCGCGCTGATGACGCCTGACTGGGGCATCGGCACCGGGGAACAGGCGTCCTGGGATGACAGTGCGACGATGACGCTCGCCCTCGTCAGTCTACTTGGGTCATCCTCCGGCGGCGCACCATCGCCGCCAGCAGTGACCACAAGGGATCGCCGCAGTGCGATGCGGGAAGGAGGACCATAATGCGCGTCGAGCGCCGTTATAGCCTTACGTTCAAAGTAGCGATGGCCAGCCTGGCCCTCGTCAGCAAACTTTCCGCCAGGAGCATCGCGCAGGAATTCGGCATTCCCCATGAAACGCTTCGTCGCTGGTGCCATCAGTATCAGGCACAGGCCCTCGCAGCGCTCCCCTCCGAACGCCAAAAGCAGGATCTCCTCGCCGTCACTATCCACCTCCAAGCGGACAATGACCGCTTACAGGAAGAGGTGGTCATTCTCAAAAAAGCGCTGAACATTCTCGCGCACCAGGATACCGCTCCACCCGCATCGCCCTCGCATAACCCGGCGGCACAGCAAACCAGGGGGAAGCCATGAGTGACACCCAGGCTAGCCTCCCATCTCGCTATCACCGCCGTCTGCACCGACTGCTCCAACTCGGGAGTTGGACGACGATGGGCGTGATCGGGTTCATCCTTGTAGGACTCCCCATCAGCGCCGGAGCGTTCCCGCTTGAGCAAACGACCATCCGGCTGAGCGTGTTTTGGCTAGCGACGGGTGGCAGTTGGCTCCTCTGCTCCGTCCTGCTCGCCCGCGGCTCGCGACTCCGCCTGCTCCAGGGCGGGGCGCTCCTCACTCTGGTTGCGTTGTGGTCCTGGGAGATCACGCCGCCACAGCAGCAAACCCCGCTGTTGGCTTTTGCAAGCATGGGCTTCGGCATCACCCTCCTCAATCTCGGGGTCACGACCCTGACCGCCGCCCTACCAACCAATCCTCGCGACCGAGTAAGCTGGTTGGGCAGCGGCATTGGGGGCGGGATCGGATGCCTCAGCAGCATTCCCTTCGCGCACACGGCGTTCATCCTCCTCATCATGCTTATTTTTGGCAGCATCATATGGCTGGCACACCAATTACCCGACCCACCGGGACCGCGTCCCGCGCCAGCCGGGATCACGGCATTGCGCCAGGCTTCGCACGATGTCCCCTTCCTCCGATCCACGTGGACACAGGGCCTTCAAGGAGCGCTCGTCAGCGAGATTGCCCTTCGACCAGCGCCACATGCACCATGGCAGACCGGGTTTGCGCTCCTCGGCAGCCTGGCGATGCTGTGGACCGGTGCTTGGGTCGGTCAGATGCTGCTGTCCCAACGAACCTCGGTCCCGCACTGGCAGATTGGCGGGTGGGTGTTCGCCGCCAGTGCCTGGCTCTGGGCCACCACGACAACGAGCAGCGTGGCGAGCCTCGCATGCCTGGGCAGCTGCTTCTGCCTCAGTCTCGCCTGTGCGCCCTATCTCCCCTCACCGGCGTGGGGAGACCTGAGTTTCGCCGTTCGCCTCGGACTCATGGGGGCACTCCCTGCACTCAGCAATGGGGTAGGAGTCGCCCTCCTACCCGCTATGCCCTTGAGTGTGTTCGCCGTCCCCCTGGCATTTACCCTGGCGGTGGATTATATCAAGCCGCCAGGCAGACCCCTAACGCCGCCCCCACTACGTCACCCGTGAAGGAGCTTCCTTGGCTATGTCGCAGACCCTTATCGCCCCCCCACCCACCAGCAATTCCAGCGTTGCGGCACCCAGCCCGCCAATGGGGCGATCCCATTCCCTTTGGCAGAATGCCGCGTTCTGCCGCCTCTGGGCCGGCGAAACGATCTCCCTCTTTGGCACCGAGATCACGGTTATCGCCCTCCCATTCACCGCCATCCTCGCCCTCCAGGCGACGGCCTTCGAGATCGGCTTACTCGATGCCTTGGCATGGCTCCCCTATCTGCTCTTCTCCCTGGCATTTGGGGTGTGGGTCGACCAGCGCCGTCGGCGTCCACTCATCGTGTGGACCAACCTGGCCCGCGCGGGATTGCTAGCCATGATTCCTTTGGCCTGGTTCACGCACCAGCTCTCGTTCCCCTTACTCTACTGCGTCGCTTTCGCCGCAGGCGTCTGCGCCGTCATCTTCAACCTGGCCTACCAGGCGTATGTCGGGGTCATCCTGGCACCGGAACACATCGTGAGCGGCAACAGTAAATTGCAGATCAGCGCGTCATCCGCGAAGATTGCGGGGCCAGGCATCGCCGGCTTACTGGTCCAATTCCTGACGGCGCCGTGTGCCATTGCCATCGATGCCGTATCATTTGCCGTCGCAGGCCTGAGTACGATGGCAACACCAGCGCACGAACCGCTGCCACCTCCCCTGGAAGAGCGGCGACCGTTGCTCCACGAAATCCGCAGCGGACTCACCTACACGTTCAGGCATACCCATTTGCGCGCCCTCACCGCGATGTCGGGCATTTACAACTTGGCGGAACAGATCATCCTAACCCTCTGGCTGCTCTATGCGCATCACCACGGCGTCGCCCCCGTATGGATGGGAGCGATTCTGGCAATGGGCAGTTGCGGTGCCCTTCTGGGTGCCGTGCTGTCCGCCACCCTCTTGCAGCGCTGGCGGATACAAACCGCCCTGCGCCTGGCCATAAGTATCAGCGTGGCCGGACTACTCTGCATTCCGCTCGCGGTGGGGACACCGACCAGCATCAGTCTGATCCTGGCATTAGCATTCGGCCTCAACGGTTTCGGCCAAGCCTTGCTGAATGTCCTCCTGCGGAGCATTCGCCAGCAAACGATCCCGCCGGTCATGATGGGGCGCGTCCTCGCATCGTATACCTGCTTCGCCGTGGGAACGGTACCCCTTGGGGCATTGTTGGCCGGGATCCTTTCGTTGGCGCTGGGCATTTATGGCACGTTGATCGTTGGCAGCCTCATCGCGCTGGCCGCCATCCCGTGGATATGGCATATCCGCATCCCCGGTGAGGGCGTTGCGCGGCGGTCTACCGTGCCACAACGCTACCAGCCTGGACACACTACTTCCGCCATACGAATCGTGCGTCCGGTGGCGCGTGTCTTCAGGACACGTTCAGCAGGATGGGCTCGGCACCTGACCCATTGGACGGGACAGTTCACCCAAAGGCTGATCAAAGAGGGAGGCATCCTCATGGGATTTCTGCGGTACGATGTCCCCGCAGCGATCATTCCGCCGCTCCTCTTCATCCTCGCCGCGCTCCCCGTGCCACACCAACATCCCCTGGTGACCTGGGGCTTTGCGCTAGGGTATTTTATCTGCTTCGGCCTCTGCTTCACGATCGCCAACCAGATCGCCGGAATAGCGGAAGATGCGATCAATAAACCAGATCGCCCGCTGGTCCGTGGCCTCCTCTCCGTGCGTGGGGCATGGGTGCGCTGGTCGATCATCGTCGGCGTGTTTATCGGGTTAGGGCTGGTCGCCCATATCCTCACGTTCTCGGCCCTCTGGATCGTCATTTCGCTCACCTCTGCTTTGGGCTGGGATCGGTCGCCCTGGTGGAAGAATGGGGTGATGGGCCTTGGCGTCATGGCCGAACTCGGCAGTGTTTGGCAGATCGCCCAACCGCTCACCATGACGGCCGCGCGGTGGATAGTAGCCCTCGCCGTCATCGTTACATTAGTCATCTCGATCCAGGATCTGCGTGATATCAGCGGAGATCGGGCGCGTGACCGCCATACCCTGCCAATCATGTGGGGGGAAGCGGCTGTGCGCCGCATCCTCCTAGCAGCCTTCATCTTCCTCCCTATCGCGTTCCATCTCTTACTCACAGCGTCATTCCCGCCGTCCAGTCTGCGATTCGTGATCGAACTCGCCCTCGCCACCCTAGCATGGCTCATCGGCTGGCGGCTCATCGCGCAACGCGGCAAGCGAGCCGATCACATCACTTATCTCATCTTCACCGGCTGGTATTGTATGGCCCTCGCTGGGTTCGCAACCCTGACGCATTTCGGGTGAGACATACGCCTGTGAGCACCTGTGCTGATGGATTCTAAGGAATACCTTTGTTGCGACGCTCAACGAGGAAGGCGAGTGATTGACTCGCACACTACGTGTGCAAAAGAAACGAGAGGTGACAACATGAGCAAGAAGAATCGGAAAACATTGAGACGGCAGCGCGCTTGGGCACAGGACATTCTCCATGAGTTGATACAAAGCATGATCGAAGAGGAAATGCTTCTTGATGATGATTCTCCTTTGCCATGTACCTGTTGCGGCGTAGCGGATGACCGGGAGTGTCTATGTAGCGAAGGTCGTTGCCCTTCAACCAGGTGTTATTTCAAAGATTACTGTATGCAATGTGGCGTCGAAATAATGCCCAATTCTACGACCGCGCTCCACGATGGTTGGCTCTGTTGGAACTGCTATGAGGAAAGGGTATTTCCGCCCATAGTCCCCTCAACAAGCTAGCAATCAATCGAAGCAAGCTTCATCGAGAATACGGAATAACCATTCTACGAGTCACAATCCTCCGCTGGGAAAACGGGGGCTTTTCGCGTTATTTCGATAAAAAAGGATCGATCTAATCACTCATCCTCTTGCGATGGGTGATCCCGTTCCCAATCGTCGATGGCGATGAGAAGGCGCGCCTCAAATGTTTCAGGATGCCCATCGGGCACGTAGCGCAGCATGGTTGTACTATGAGGTTCATCTCCTGTCACCTCAGCGCGTTCTTTCCCTTTCAATGCAAGATCGGCGCTATGATACGACTCAATCTCATAACCAGGGGTATGAAACTCTAGTCCTTCATTGGGAACGAAGTACATGCCTCGCCATTCACCTGCGCTTGTGACACGCCATTCCCGCATATCGAGATCGAATCCTACATACCAAACACGAGCATCTGCGCCCATTCGTCTCGTCCTGATCGTGAAATCAAAGGCAGCAAACGTATCGGGCTGGAGCAGCGTGCGCAGCCGCCCCAACACCTCTTCTGCCTCTTCGCGCCCATATTCGACGGGCGTGACCGCTAAGGAAGCGACGGCGGGTATGGCTGGTTGGGCGCGTGCTACTTGGGCCAGCTCACGCAATCGTTCTGTATCCGCCATAGCGTCTTTCTCCCTACTTTCATGTGTCTGCCCATATTGTAGCATGCAGAAATGTTGCCCTTTAGAGAGCACATCTGTACTATATTCTAAAATTTGCGTGTTCTGTTGGCCCTCTCAGGGTTACTTTCCATTGGACAACGCCAATCGTGCGGCGGCCACTTCAACCTCGACGCCATAGACACGCTTCCACTCCTCCACCCAGGCCGTGGGCCGATACGAATGATAGCCTCGATTCCACTGACCGATGTAGCGCCAGACCGCGATCTGCCCGTTGGCCAGCAGTTGGCGGGCGATGGCGACCGGGATGAAAGGGTGCTCGACGGCATCCTCATCCTGAATAAAGGCCCGATGACAATCAGCACTATATTCCAGCACATGGTAACGGGATTCTTCCAGCCAGGCGAGAACGTCAGCCAGGGTCAGAGCCACATAGACCAGAATCGCATCACCTCACATGGTAGTTATATAGGTCGTCGTATCTTATCGTCAGATCGCACCTGAAAGCCCATAGGAGGCTCTATTCCCGATTTGTCTGTAGCCCAATACCAAGCACAGTTTATGCGCGAAGCTTCCTAGGAGATGATGAAGCTAGCGCAAACAGAGAGTCCCCCATGCTATGCTCCGACGCGACCCAGGTGCTATGATACGCTGCAAGGGGGATTGGGGCCGATGCCATATGTCTTGCATGCCACGCTGGCGCGCGACGTGGTGTTCCTCTGGCTGGAACGACCGCCAGACCTCGCCGAACTGAACAAACACCTACGTGGCGAATGGGCCTCAGCCAAAGAGCCAAGCTATGCCCTGTCCACCAACACCACCCCAACGTATCCTTTTCAACCATTGTCCGCCAAAAGAGACGAAGTGGAAGGTATCTTCCGCCGCCTCCTCACCGCTGCTGGCGTCTTCTTCCCGCCAGAACTGGCTTCAGCGCCGCTCTGGCTGCCAACCTATAAGCAGTGTCCCCTGCCTGCCAAGCTCATCGATGGCGGGCAACCACCAACGCATCTCACCCCCCGCCTCCATGCCTGGACCGTCATCGGGCAATACATCACGATGGTCGATGCCGCGCTCTTCTTCTTGGCAATCCCCAGCCTCTGGGAAAACTTTGCGGATATCGAGATGGGCTACGATCTCGCTTTCTGGGCGTCGTTGGCCCAATACGCTGCCGTCCTGTTAGCGGGTGGCCGAGTGTTACCAACGACCCGCCTGGCCCCACAAGGCAACATCACCGCCGCCTGGGAACCAATCCTCGATCAGAAGGAGCAGCTACGGTGCGCCATGTTTGCCCGCCATATGCCCCTCGTCTGCCGTGCCGCGCAACACCTACACAGTGACGGAGCCTTGCTGCCAGCGGAAGATGCCTGTGAAGCCATTCTGCGGGGCATGGTCGATGGACAGATGCGGATCTGCCTCCAAGCCCGCAGCGCCAACGATGGGCAACCCACTCGCCTCTCTTCACCCTATCAGCTCTGGTTGCAGGCCCTACAAGCCACAAATCCGGCCCTCCCACTTCCCAGCGCCGCAGCCATGAAATGGCATCTCCACCTGGCAGAGTGGCGCGCACGAGCGGAGATGGTGCGCGAGCTCCCCGTGCGATTGGTCTGGCAGGTCTATGAGCCGTCTACCGAAGAGGATGAGACATGGACGCTGAGCCCATTTTTAGAAGATGTCACCGATCCCAGTTCACGCTTCCCCCTGAGTGCGATATCCGAGATAGCCAGCGAGCTGCCCAGTGGGTTTAAGACGATCTCCGCTACCCGCTGCCGAGAAATTCTCCGTTACGCCCTGGCCTATAGCCCCATGCTGCATGGCAGGATTGATTGCGACGCGCTGACGAGCGCCACCTGCACCACCGATGAATTGCTGACGTTTTTACGTGACGAGGCTCCCACCTTGATTGCGGCCGGGTTCGGGGTCTATTTCCCTACGTGGTGGGAAGAGGCCACCCAGCGGCGCACCTTGACGGTCTCCGGAGCCATTCGCCAACCCACTGGGGAGGAAGCAACCCTCACGTATGATGCCCTCCTCGAGGTCGATTGGCAACTGGCGTTAGGGGATGAGACGATCACGCTGCGCGAATTGGAGACGCTTGCCGCGCTGAAATCACCGCTCGTTCGCTGGCGCGGACGCTGGGCACGTCTCGATCAACAGGCGCTGCAACATGGCCTCGCCCTCATTCGCCGACGGCGTAAAACGACCTTTACGCAAATGCTGCAGATCTTCCTTGACCAAGAGCGTACCCCGGTACCCGGCGTTCAGGAAGAGTGGATTTCGCAAGGATCCATCGACGAGCTAATGGGGTACTTACGGGGACATCAGAAAATCAAGGAATTGCCGCCCCCACCGGGACTCAACGCCACGTTGCGCCCCTATCAGCAACGCGGCGTCAATTGGCTCTTCTTCCTGACCGAACATGGCTTGAGTCCCTTGCTTGCTGACTCGATGGGGCTCGGGAAGACGGTTCAAGCGTTAGCCTTGCTGCAATATCAACGCGCCCGCCCCAATAGCGGCCCATTTCTCGTCGTCACGACCACTTCCTCCGTCACGAACTGGCAGCAGGAAGCGCAGCGCTTCTGCAATCTGAACCCACTCATCCATCATGGGCAACGGCGCCATCGCGAGGATCTCTGGCAGGCCGCGCTACGCCACGAATTGGTGGTAACCAGCTACCAGGTCCTCCTCAGAGACGTGGAATTGCTGCGCCAGATCCCGTGGCAGGGCGTGATCCTCGATGAGGCCCATCAAGTCAAAAATCATGGGACCAAACAGGCGCGTGCTGCCAGGGCATTGAACGCACGCTATCGCCTGGCGCTGACGGGCACGCCCGTGGAAAATTCCGCGCTCGACATCCATGCCATCGAAAGCTTTCTCAATCCGGGGTTATTAGGCAGCCAGGAAGCCTTTCGCCAGCGATTCATCCTCCCCATGCAGCGCGACGACGATGATGCCAAACACGAGCTCCAACAATTGCTCGCGCCATTCATCCTGCGACGGCTCAAGACCGATCCCGAAATTGCGCCGGAGTTGCCCCCCAAGATCGAAGAAATCGAGTATTGCACCCTCACAACGGAGCAAGCCGGCATCTACGCAGGCATCTTGCAACATATGGAAGAGACGCTGGCCGATACGGATCCATTCAAACGACAGGGAGCGGTGTTCCGCCTCATTCAGCGGCTCAAACAGTGTTGCAATCATCCAGCGCATTATCTCAAAGAACGTTCCCCCCTCCCACGTCGGTCAGGAAAGTTACTACGGCTCGAAGAACTTTTGGCAGATGCGCTCGCCGAAGATCAGCGTATCCTTGTCTTCACCCAATTCGCTGATTGGGGCAAAACGCTCCAACCCTATCTCGCGGAGCGCTTCGGCGAGGAGGTGCTGTTCTTCGCGGGCCATTCAACACGGAAACAGCGGGCAGAAATGGTCGAGCGCTTCGAGCATGAGGAGCAGGGCCCGCGCATTTTCCTCATCTCGCTCAAGGCGGGCGGAAATGCCCTGAATTTAGTCCGTGCCAGCACGGTCATCCATTACGATCGCTGGTGGACGAAGGCCGCCGAGGACCAAGCAACCGACCGCGCACACCGGATCGGCCAGACAAAAACGGTCCATGTGCATACTCTCGTATGTGCCGGGACCTTGGAGCAACGCATCGCCGATCTGATCGACGGCAAGCAGCGCCTGGCGGATGATATCATCGTGTCCAACGAACACGATCTGGAGAAGCTGAGTATCGATCAGCTGCGAGACCTGCTCGCCCTGCAACAGGATAGCCTGGCCGCCTTCGAGCCAATGTATCTGGAGTAGTTAAAGATGAACTCTCGTCCGCCCGCGCAGCTCGATCAATTTGTCTGGGGCCGCCTGGCGAGAGCCTGGATCGCTCATCTCGACCTGATTGCCAAAGGGAGCGGTGAGATCTGGTCTCGCGGACGGCGTGCAGCCACCGATGCGATGCTCGAACGTTTGGCCATTGCCCGAGGGAGCATCACCGGGACCGTTATTATCGACGGTCGCTCCTACGAGGTGGTGGTGCAAACGCCGTGGTGGTCGGCGGCGGTCTGGAAACCCCTCATCGAAGGGTTGCGCTCCCAGCCGGAACGGATCGCCGAACTCCGTCGTCACGAAATAACCGCCGCCTTCGAGAGCAGCATTCAGCAAAGTAACCTTTCGCTCTTCCCATCCGATTTCACCGGTCACTGTGAGTGTTCCCTGGTCGCGGTCCATTTATGCCTCCATATGACGACGCTATTGTATCTGCTCGCGCAGGAATTCGACCGCCAACAGGCATTGATCCTGCGCCTCAATGGCATGGCCCTCCCCGATCTCTTGCAGCGCCTCAATGCTGCTCCCGCCGAACAGCAGGATGAGGCCGCCACGTTGACGTTCGAGCAATTTTGGACCGGGAAGGAACTTCCCAGCGAGGCCCTACCGCCCAACGATGAAAAGTTGCCACCGATTGGCCACCTCTTGCAAGAAGGGTATCTTCCTCCCCCGGAAGCGGATGATCCACCGATGCACGTCGACCTCATGCCGTGGTATGAGGCAGCATCGCTCTTTGGCCAACGCCAACGCTGGGAAGATGCAGGCGCATAAAATGGATGGCAAAAATGTGGTAACCGTTCTGGCACGTGCTTTCTTTAGAGGTAGGAGATCCAGCATGCTCAACACCGGGGAGGTTCGCTGATGCGCTCGACCATTGCCTTACGCGAACTCGATGCGATCTTGACCACCCTCAGTGAGCAAGGGGTAGATGCTGTCGCGCTGACCCAGGTGCGCACCGCTATCGCTGACTATCATAAAGAACAGCTACGGGTTCAACGAGCGCGGCGCCAGCAAGAACAAGGACTGAGTGTCGGCGATCACGGGGGGCGGCTGGGGTATGGTATCAGACGCTCGACCCACGGAGTCATGGTGGTTGAGCAGCAAGCCGCCGTCATTCGTCGCATTGCTGCCTGGCACGAAGAAGAACAAAGCTTCAGCTGGATGGTAAGAACGCTCAATGCTGAAGGTATCCCAGCCCCTAACGGGAAAAAATGGCATGTGTCAACGATTCGGAATATCCTTGACCATAGCGCGATGTATCGCGGCGGTCCGATTGGCACGACCGGACTGGTCTGTCCCCCCATTCTCACGCCCATCACCCCGCCTGTCGCTCCACCGCCCAAGCGGCTGCCGTGGGGAGGTCGCAGTGCGCTTCCTCAGTCCGCGCCCCGCCCGCCACGGATAAGCCATATCTACCAGGTGTATGTGACGCTGTTGGGTACCTATGGTCAGGAGATCTGCTGGCGACGCATTGCCATCCCGGATGAGACCACCCTCAACGATGTTGCTAAAATCCTCATCACCGCAGTAGGATGGCCGTTAGGTCAGGCGCTGGCCCTCACAAAAGGGAGCCAACAGTATCATTTCCCCAAGGGGCAGGCCACGGATAGCTGGTCCGGCACCGCGCCCTTCTATGAGATGGCGTGGGTCGGCAATACCTTCCGCTTCACCTATCCTTCCCAGGATTGGCGCCATGAAGTGCGGATGGAGAGTGAAGCGCCGCCAAAACCCCGTGCCACCTATCCGCGCGTCATCGAGGGACGAAAAGCCTGTCCACCGGTGAATTGCACCGACCCCTATGAATACGAGCGCTACCTTGAAGCCCTGCATCGACCAAGGGCATGGGAGAACAAGGATATCGTGAAACGATTGGGGAGCAAATTCGATCCGAATGCCTGCATCATCGGTGAAATGAATGTGCAATTGCGTGCCATCCTCACTCCTTCCGCTGAGACAAGTTCGTGGTGAAGGAGGCACGCATGGGCTTACAGAATGAAAAATTGTACCTGCGAATGTGTAAGATTTGCGACGTGCGCCCCGACAGAATCATCGGTACATTTTTTCATTCTGTATAGCAGGCTAGCTTTACTCTGAAAAGGTCTGAGTGATGCTATACGATTTCATCGCGTCATCGTGGCAGAGCAGCAAGTAATCCCTCTTGCAACAGAATCTTCGTGCAACCAGCATCAAGATAGTTGTGACGCGACGTAATTCATGGCCGCGAGAATGGCACTTTTGACAGGGAGTTGGCCACGTAGTTCCTCACCTCAGAGCACTTTTGTGACAGCAAATCTTGGTCGAAAGTCCCAAACGACCCAGTGGC
>JACDGC010000542.1 GCA_013815535.1 Ktedonobacterales bacterium | reverse complement strand
CACTTGCATGGCCTCGCAGCGCTCGCGATAAAGCGCCCGCACGGCGGCGAGATGGGTGCCCAGGTGGCCGCGCCGCAGGTAGAGGGCCAGGGCGCGCTGCAACAGTGGTGAGCTACTCAGGTCGCTGTGCTGCTTTGTGCGGGCGACATTGGCCAGGATGGCGACGGGGGCCGTCACCATCCCCAGCCGCAACCCGGGGATGAAGCTTTTCGAAAAGCTCGACAGATAGATGATGCGTTCATCGCGGTCATGCGCTTTCAGCGCGGCGGGGGCCGCCCGCTCGAAGGGCAAGAGCCCATAGATGTCATCTTCGATGATGGTGAGTGCGTGGGCGCGGGCCAAGGCGAGCAGTTGCACGCGCCGCGCCGCACTGTAGCAAAGCCCCATGGGGTTTTGATAGGTCGGCACCAGATAGAGAAAGCGGGGTTGATAGCGCGCCAGATGGGCTTCGAGGTCCGCCATCCGCACACCCTCCTCATCCAAGGGGAGGCCGACGACACGCAGCCCCTGCCGTGCGGCGGCTTCTAACGCGCCCGGGTAGGTCGGCTGCTCCACAAAGATCACATCGCCACGCTGAGCGAGGGTGCGAAACGTGAGATCGATGGCGTTCATCGCGCCATTGGTGATGAGGATGGCCTCTGGCGGCGCGATCACTCCGCGTTCGAGCAGCACACGGCTGACGCCCTCCCGCAGCAGCGGGTCGCCGCCCACTGAGCCATAACCCAGCAGCGCGGGATCTTCCGTCGCCTCGCGCAGCATCATCTGCAACTCACGCACGGGGTACGAGGCGGGGTCGGGCATGGCGCGGGCAAAGGAGATGCCCGTGGTGGGCTCGCACAGCAGATCCGCCAAGATGCCCTGCGTCGTCCACGAGACGGGGGGCTGGGCCTCTGCATCCCGGCTGATGCCCGGCGGGGTGCGCGCCGCGACAAACGTGCCACGCCCCACATGGGATTCGATGTAGCCCAGCGCCCCAAGCTCCAGATACGCATTTTGGATGGTCAAGCGCGTTAAGCCGGTGGTGTCGGCCAGCGCGCGGATGGTGGGCAGCTTCGTCCCCGTTGCCAGCACCCCCCGCCGGATCAATTCGCCCAGTTGCTCGACCACCTGCCGATACAAGGGGATGTCGCTCGCCCGATTCAGTGCCAATTCCACAGTGTCACCTCGCGCAGTTCATGCATAGACGATAGCAAATTGTCGCGCCATTGTCCAGGACAATCTGCCCCGTCAGACCAATTGCCCCATCCGATAGACGGCACGCGCCTGGGCTGCTAAAATGAAAAGCGCACGAACGCCCGCTATTTTTCCTAATTTTTTCGTAAGCGTGCCGAAGGGACGAAGCGCGATGAGTTCAGATTGGCCCATGCCACCCCTGTTGCCTGCGCCAGGGGGCAGCAATCAAAGATCGCAATCCCTGCCGCGTCGGTCGACCCCGCTTTCACCGACGGGTGCGCTACGCGCACGGCAGCGGATGGATGCGGCGACCCAAGCCACCAGTGAACTGAGCGTCTTGACCGAGCAATTGCTCGATCTGCCCGCGCGCTTGCTGCGGGTGAATCTCGCGGCAGCGAAAGCCCAGCAACTCCATGAGGCGATGGAAGCCTTCGCGGAGTTGGCGGCGCTGGCATATATGGGCATGGCGGATAGCCAACTGCACGAGGTCGCGTCCAGCGCGCTTTATCGCCAGCGGGCGGTGGCCGCGAGCCGCCGCATCAGTCGCTTGCAGCAAGAAGCCGCCATCTCGCGCCCCCTCCCCGATCCGCTAACGGATCTGGCGCAGGCGGTGAAAGGTCAAAATCCCAGCCGCCGAGCACCATTGTGGCGGCTGCGCATCCGGCTTTATCACGAGGCCCTCAACACTTGGCGGGCAGCCCTGGGGGCGGATCAAGGGGGGGCATCCGCGCTGCCTGCCTATGGGCGCGCGCTTGAGCAATTGCGCGCCGCCGTTGGTTATGCTGGCATCCCCACCGCCTTAGCAGTCATCATGCGCATCTTTATTTTTCTGGCATTATTGATCAGCGGCCTCATCACGGCGGTGACGGTTGGTGCTGCGGCGAGCAGCCTGACGCTGGGGCAGGGCGCGACGGCATTGCACCTGAGTAGCACGGCCAGCGCCTTCGTGGGCATTTGGGGCCTCGCCTACGCCTGGACGACCGCAGGCCGCCTGAATCTGCGCACCGTCATGGGCGCGACACGCTGGCGGCTGGTGGAGCGCGAGCGCGCGACCGCCTTGGGCTTGCTCAGCGGTTGGGCCTGGTTCGCCGCCAGCCTCGGTTTGGTTGGGGTGGTGAGTGCGGTGGGCTATGCGGGTTGGCTCTTTGCGGGCACTTTGGCCCCCCATGGTGCCCTAGCGGGCACGCACGATCTCGCCTCGGCGCTCCGGCTGGGCGCGGGCCAGCCACTTGATCTGCTGGCGGCCCTGGCGGGTGTCGTCTTGGTGCTGCCGCTCTTGTTTGCCCTCCCCTTCGTGCTGGTCTATCAAGGCATGCACGGGCGCGAGATGGCGCGGGGCAGCGCGCGGCTGCCGCAGGCCCGGCGGGTGGCGGCCAGCTTCGCCCTGCCGTTGTTGGCGTGCCCCACCTTGATCGTGCTCAGTGGTGCCCTGGCGAGTGTGCCGCGTTTGCCCGCCTTGGCGCATCCTTTCGTTGCCTGTGGTCCCCTGCGGCTGTCGTGGATCGCGGCGCTGGTGGCCGGGAGCGTGGTGCTGCCCTACTTGGTCGCGCTGGTGGTGCCCTTCAACCTGGGCATTCGGCGCTGGCGCGGGGCACGGTTGCGCGATGCCCAGGCGCAGCAACAGGACCTGTCAGCGAAGCTGGAACGGCTGGCCCCCGAACCCGACCTGGGGGCGGATGTCACCGGGGTGCAATACGATGTGGCGCGTCTGCAATATCTGCGCTTGCACACGGAGGAATTGCGCCGCGAGCGTGCCACCCCTTTCGCGGCTGGCGAGGGAATCGCTGCTTTCATCATTCTGGTGGTGGTGGCGGTGCTGGCGGATAGTGGGCTGGCGCTGGCCATGCAGCAGGGGCTGGGCCGGTTCCTCTAGTGGGCTATGACGTGCTGGTGGGGGCGGGGGAATCCTGGTGACGACGTACCGCGTTGATGATGGTGCTGGCCTCGGGAAAGCCGCCTTCCCGGTACATCGCATGCACCAACTCGCCATCCACCGTCACATCGAAAGAGCCATCAAACCAGGGCAGAATCTCGATCTCGGTGAGTTCGTGGCGAAAGGCCAGCATCAACGCTTTGGTCAGTTCTAATGTTTGCGGCTCATAGCCACACTCCGAGCAGTACGCGATGGAGACTTTGATCGGTCGTTTCGCCATTCCACACTTCCCCTTGTTTGGTGTGCCACTGCGCTGGGGGCGTCACCCTGGCAGCGGCGCACGCTGGTGATTTGTCTCTATTACAGGAATAACGCACAAAGCCCCCATCTTTCAAGCGGGGGAGGAAAGCGTTGTCGCACGATGCGACCCTGTACCTGTTGCGTGACACGCCATGTTGTTGTGTTTCACCATGTCTACATGGACGATAAACATGAACAGCCCTGCGTGCATTTGGTGGTCTACCCCATCATCTGGTGTCCTAAGC
>JACDGC010000541.1 GCA_013815535.1 Ktedonobacterales bacterium | reverse complement strand
CCCTTGTCAGGGCACGCTGGCTCGCCATGTTCATCTCGCAAGATCGCACAGGATGTGTATCTTCTCAACTGGCTGCGGCCACTTGGGAAGACATCGAACAGCGTCTGGGGCCACAGGTACGTGAGCTGGCTGGAAGCTTTGCCTGGCACACCGGACCAAATTGTCTTGGCACGACGCTGGCCGCCCTTGCACCGGCTTTGGCTCCCCTGGCCGATTTCTGGGTGCACCAGGGACCATTTTTGCGACAGCTTGCGTCTTTAGGGTACGCGCTTCAGCCCATGCCTGCTAGTCTTGTCGATATTCCCGCTGGGTCGGTGCTCGCATGGCAAGACGAGGCGGAGCTTCCACAGCACGCGTGCTGTATTGTCTCGCCGGGTCTTGCCTTCAATAAAGACGCCCAAAGCTGGTTTGAACCGCGCCAAATCTTGCCGTTGGACCAAATCTTCCTACGTTGGGGCGATCCCAACCTAGCAGTGCATCTCTATCAGCGATCCTAACCAAAGGGATGTGCAGAACCACAAGACACACACCGCAGCGTACTCATGCTCCCTATGGCAGCCGACTGGCACGCTATCAGCGATGGAACATTTTGGCCTCGTGCGTTGCCGGGATTCTCGCCTGTGGATTCAAGCCATCCCTAACCCGAACTGATGGTAGTTGAGCCATCTTTGTGCAAGAACACTTGCTCTGCCAAGACTCCCATCAGCCGCTCGTCATCTATCCCGATAAGAGTGGCTCCGTGTAAGATATGCCCAATAATGATGGTAGAAAGCAGCGTACCACTGATGATGTGCGCTGTCGCTTCAGGGTCTGCTAATCTGAGTGGGGCGAGATAGTGGGCGAGCATGGTTAGCAGGGGCTGATCGAGCTGAGCCACGAACGCTTGAGCTAGATGCGGAAACCGCCCTGATTCCCCAATTATCAAGCGAATGAACCCCAAAAACTGCTCATCAGCAGCCAGGCCAGCGAGGATGCGCGAGAAAAAAGATTGTAGCTGTGCGGATGATGTCACCGCCGTCCCATTCGTCAGGGCTGGGACGAAAAGCTGTTGAAACTTTTGCTCGACGAGTTGACGGATGAGCGCGGAAAAGAGCGCCTCTTTATCATCAAAGTGGGCGTATATGGTCGCTTTCGCTACGTTTGCTTGTGCCGCTACGCGATCCATGCTTGAGCCTTCGTAGCCGTGCTGCAAAAATTCCTGCATAGCGCCTTCGAAGATTGCAGTGATCTTCGCAGCGTTCGTGGTTACAGTCTGGGGATCTTTCGCCATGTCATTCACCTTTGCGGGCGATGCGTCACGCCCAGTGCACTTGACAAAAATTATACTACACGGTATAATCTGATTCAAGTCACTATACTATACGGTATAGTATAGTGAGAACGAGGCACGACTTCTCACTTGTAGGGAAAGGGAATCGCACTGTGCAACACCATAGCCACATGCCCACGACCATAACAAAAGGAAGCAACTGCATTACGTTAATTGAATTGCTCACCATCAATCCGACGAACTCCGAGACCGTGATTGAGCACATCCAACGTACCGCACGAGATGTCATGATGCGACGAACTGGCTTCGTTTCGCTGAATCTGCATCGTAGCCAAGACCATCATTACCTCTGTAACTACGTGCAGTGGGAAAACGCAGCATCACTCGATCAAGCTTTGCACCACCGCGATTTCGTGCACCATTACCAGCGGTATCAGGGGTTGCTCGACGAAGTAGACAGCGACCTATATGATGTCATCTACACGGATGACCGAACCAGCCAAGGCATGACCACCATTCGTGATGACTTCGATGGGGGCACCTTCATTAACTTCATGACCACGACGCCGGAAAAACAACCGAAGCTCGTCGAATTCGTCATTGGCAACGATGCCCAAACCTTCTCAGGGGCACCAGGCTATCGCGCGGCGAATTTTCACCGCAGCCACAACGGTTTACATGTGATCAACTATTCGCAGTGGAACCGTCCACAAGATTTCCTAGACGCCATCAATAACATGTTCCATGTGCCAAATTTGACGATGGAACAGGCAAACCACTTGGCTAGTCAGGGAGCGCAAGGTGTCGGGGCGACCAACTTCCGCTTCTATGATGTCGTCTATAGACTTCACGCCTAGGTGCATCAGCAGGCGCAAGAACCAGAGATCAACGCCTTGTGCGTCAACGCATGTATCTCGATAATCGGTTAATCCCGCTGTTCAGACCACGCCATCACCCAGTTGCCCCAAAGGATGCCAGGTGATGGCCTCAGGACCAACCTGCTGCATAGAAACATACGAATTTGGTGATGATGCCCTCTTGATGCCCGATGTTCCAGCCGCTCAGGCTGCAGAAAAGGCGCTGCTCATGTTGGTAAATCATTCTCGGGCAGATCATGGGCAAGGGGCTCATACACCGCCACCGGAGCGACGATAGAGTCAACCAAGTGACCCACCAGATTCATCACATCGTTGATGTCAAATGGCTTAGGCAATACACTCATCGGCAACCGTGTTAGCAACGAAGCGATGTGCGCGGTGGAGTCCTGCACGCCACTCATCAAAATGAAAGCACGATGGCGCTGCAAAGGGGGATGCTGGTCGATATGCTGCAACAAGGCTGGCCCATCCATCACGGGCATACGATAGTCCACAATGACCACCAGCGGCTCATCACTGGCCATGAGGACGTCCAGCGCCGCCTGCCCATTTTCGGCTTCGGCCACGCTATAGCCTTCATCCTCCAGCACCATCCGCAGTGCCAGACGAATATCGTCGTCGTCGTCAACGATGAGCACACGCATGCACGTTCCCTAACTTTTTTACGATCACCCTCAATCCCTCAGGCAGATGCGCGCGCGATCCCTCATTTATGAAGTATGGCGCTTCCCCCCCACAAAGTCAAGTGACTTCATGCAATATTTACTCCCCCTAATGTCACAGAACCGCGCCGTTGCCGTCACTCACCCAACCATGCTCGTCAACCAGAGAACATGGTTTCTTCCCTCCACCAAATTGACCAGCGCACCGCCCTAGAAGCTATCAGAGGCCGGGATCATGGGCCATCCATGCGGGAAGAGTGCGCTCAGCAAACCCAGCGCCCCATTGACGCCCACCGCGCCCGCCTGCGTCGCAATCCACCCCACCGGGCGATAGCCCAACACCATCTGCACAAATTGGGCAGCGGTGACGCGCACCGCGACATCGCCCACCGTCTCGGGATCGATGAGGCCGATGCCCACCCCCGTGCTCCCCAGCGCCACGGTGCCCAGGTCGCCCACCGCGATGGTCAGCGCGCCGTGCCAGCCAATGCCCGCTGCCAGCCAGCGGCGCTGCCACTCTGGCAAGAGCGCCCGCACCAGCGCGCCCACATCCACGATTTTTGCCATCCACGCCGTGTTGTCCTGATGCAATGTCTCCGTGGTGACGGCGCTGATGAAACGCGGATCGCCATGGGCATCGTAACCGGGAATGATCAGATGATCTTGCAGCCAATAGGTGATCGCGCCATCTGGTGGCAGCGTCCAGCGCAGATTGCTCGCGGGGGCCTGCTCGCGGTGGAAGCGCAGCAGCGCCACGATGGCCGCTTCATCCAAAGCGAGCACTTCATAAGCC
>JACDGC010000540.1 GCA_013815535.1 Ktedonobacterales bacterium | reverse complement strand
CCCCCAGGTTGCCGCGCACCGCGCCCGTCACCAGGCGCTCCATCTGGTCGGCGGGCGTGGTCAGCAGCCCCACGTTATCCCGTTCGCCCAAAAAGGGCGCGAGCAGCGCAGCGGTGCGCGTGCCCAGCGCGCCATCCGCAAAGATCTTGATGCCCGCCAACCGCAGCCAGTCATCACCAAAGCCGTGCTCCAGCCCCACCGCGCGCGCGGCGGGCAATTCGCGCACGCGCAGGTAATAGCGCACCCGCAGGGGCAATTCGCCGCGTGCATGCAGCCGTTGCATCATCGCCAGCGACCGCCCGCTTTCCATGGTGTGCGCGCCCGTCAGGCCCCGTGCGCGCATCCCCAGCAGCGTCGCGCGCAACGCCACCAGTTCCGCTTCTTCGATGTCGCTTTCAGCTTCCCAGGCATCATCGATACGGTCAGTCGCGCCCATCTCATAGAGGATGCCCGTCATCTCCCCCGCCGCGTCGCGCCCGATGACCCCGCCAGGCGGATCAGGTGTGGTGGCGTCGATGCCCGCCCGGGCAAGCGCCACGCTGTTCACCCACATCACATGCTGGCTGTGCGCCCACAGCGCGACGGGGTGTGCTGGCACAGCGGCATCCAGCAGCGCGCGGGTGGGGAAGGCCTGCCCCGGCCAGAACTGCTGGTTCCAGTGTCGCCCGCGAATCCACGTGCCGGGGGGCACCTGCGCGGCGCGGGCCGCCACGCGGGCCACCGCCGCCACTTCATCCGCGCAGCCCGCCAGATCGACCTCCGACGCTTCACGCGCCGCCCCCAACAGGTGCGTATGGGCATCCGTCAGCCCTGGCATCACCACCCGCCCGCGCAGATCCAGCACCTCGCACGCGGCGAAGATGCCCACCGCCGCCCGCACATCGCGCTCGGCCCCCACCGCCAGCACGCGCCCCGTCGCGCGGTCCAGCGCCAGCGCGTCGGCGGTCGGCAGCGCCGCATCCATCGTGTGAATAACGCCATTCACCAGCAGCAAGGGGGTGGGGTAACTCATGCGGCCACCTCTGATTGGATGGGGGTGCGCAATGCGCGGATGGCAGCGAAAACGTACAAACTAAGTAGAATGGTAGATATTACAATATATGCTGTAGCCTGCAAGAAGTCGAGAGATTGACTGGGAGGTTTGTAAATGAACCGTGATGATGTGCCCACAATGTATATCAAAGAAGTGGTCAAAAATATCGCAGATGCGCTTGCCTGGTCTAATAGACCTTTCGCAGCAAAACGAAAAGAATCGCCCGCGCCTAAAAGTAGGTTTACCAAAACAAGTGTGTAAAGTATGGCAATCGAATTTCCTAAAATCCATCCATGGGGAGATGGAGCGCGCAGTAAGCTAACATAGTAAATCGAAGATATCCCAACACCGGTGAGAATGCCAAAGAAGCAGGCGTAGCCATACAACTGGTTGGGATGATGGCGAGATGAGGACTTCAAAATCAGCCCAGGATAGAGCGCAATACTATCCCATATCGCCCATGAAATGCTGGTGTTGCTAAAGAGTCCTGCTACCCATGGCGGTAGCGGCATCGAGTAGAGCAGGATGGCAACGCTAGCAATGCCAATAATTTGCAGTTGGCGGATTGCATCGGCGCGCGTCAACAGCAGGATTTTTTGGCGAAATAGTGAAGTTGTCTCAGCTGATGGCACTGGTGCCGTCACATTCTCAGAAGACACCTGTGGCATCGGCATCGGCATCGGCATCGGCATGGGCGTGATGAGTCCCCCGACTACAATCAGTAGTGTAGCAACCCCCACAACAACCAGCGTCACCCACCCAACCTGCGCAAACGGCGCATCAACCAGGGAGTGACGCGTCGCCACGGCAGCCAGCAGATCCACCGCGAAAAGATCGACGGCGAGCAGTAAGCAGAAGAGGCTCTCGATATGCAGCCGCGTTTCCCAGTGGGTGAGGCGCGGGCGGCGTGCAACGATGGCACGCCACGCTGCCACCGTTGCCCCCCCACTTAGCGCGGCAACGACCGCAAGCAGTGGCAGGGCATATGCGCGGTCGCCGATGTGGTCGTGGATTGTCGGCCAAAGCATGAAGCCGCCATAGGTCAGCCACACCACCGCCACCCCCGCGATCTGCCAGCCGCGTCGCCCCGTCATACTCGTTTCCCCCTTGCCGCTCCATTATGCCATCCGTCGGGCAAAGAGGCAAACGTCCACATAAGCATGATGCCCGCCCATCAAAAAGATAGAGCAGGCATCATTAGGAATGACAGCGCTAGGGCAACACGTTTGCCAGCAGTCCGGCGGTGTCGGGGGCCGACGTAAACTGTGTGATCGGCCCAAAGTTCGACCACAGCGTCGGCAACCCATCCGTGGTGGGGGTGCCGATTGGCGCTGGGGTCGTGGTCGCGCTGGGGGTGCCCGTCGTCGCGGGCGTCGCCGTCGGCTCAATCGTCACCGTGGCAACGTTGGTGCTGGTCGCGCTGGGCGTGGTCGTGGTGGGCGGCGCGAGCGCGCTGGCGGGTGCCAACGACACCGTCAGGCCAAAAGCCGTCTCTTGCGCGGCGGGCGCTTGCGCCACCCGCGTGAACTGCGTCTGCCCCGCCAGCACCGCATAGAAGCCCGCGCTCTGCGGCCCGGTTGGGTCTTGCTGCTGCGCCAGATCGTTCACGGTTGGCGCGGCGAAGGCGTCACCCTTGGCATCCACCGCGAAGTCGATGCCCAGTTGGCCGATCAAAGCCCCGCCCAGCGGCGCATTGGTGGTGGCATCGGTCGGCCAGGGGATCGCCGTCCAGGTCGCCCCCGCGTCGGTCGATCGCGCCACCGTCACCGGCCCCGCCTTGGCATCCGTCGTCGTGGCGGTCGCGTGCACCACCGCATAGATCGTCTGCCCCCCAGCGGCGGCGAAGAGTTGGCCCGTCAGCGTCGCCCCGCTGGCCACCGTCACCGGCAGATCGGCCAGCCGCTTCCACGTCTTCGCGCTGTCACTGCTTGCCCAGGCCGCCACGGGCTTCTCGCTGCTGCCCGTGTTGCTGGTCAGCGCAACGATCGTCCCATTCGCTCCACCCGCGAAGGCGAGATAGGGGTGGGTGGTCGTGCCGGGGACGTTGCCGCTCGCGGTCACTTGCTGCCACGTCTTGCCCGCGTCGCTGCTGGTGAAGAGCTGATTTTGTCCGCTGTAGTTCGTCCCCAGGGCCAAGGTGTCGCCCGTCGCCCCCACGAAGAGATGATAGGGTGACAAGATGACCGTCGCCACCGGATTCGGCGCGGCGGGCAACGTCAGCGCTTGCCACGTGACCCCGCCATCGCGGCTGCGCCACAGTTCGAAGTGCACCTGCCCCGGCAAGATGCTGGTGGGATCTTGCAGATTCAACGCGCCCAGCGCCGCCAGGAAGAAGACATCCTGCGGGTCAGCCAGATCAGGCGCGACGATGGCCGAGAGGGGGCACAGCAAATTGGCTTCACTGGTGGGGAGCGTCGCGCTCTGCCACGTCACCCCGCCATCCGTGGTGCCCCAAAAGGCGTTGCTGATGTTTTGCGGTTGCACTGGCTCCGTCGGGCGACCAGAGATGCCCGTCGCCGTGGGTGCGGGCGTCGCGGTGACGGCGGCGGTGCCCGTCGTTGGCGTGCCACTCGCCGTCGGCG
>JACDGC010000539.1 GCA_013815535.1 Ktedonobacterales bacterium | reverse complement strand
ATATGAAGGTGCTGGTCATCAGCGCCGATGGCAACGAAGTCGACCTGCCCGCCATCAAGCAGGCGCTCGGCTACACAGGGACGCCATATACGGTCTATATCGCCGCCCAGACGCCCAATGCGCTGACCGAAACCAAGCTGGATGATGGCGCGTGCCATGCCTATTACAACGGTGTCATCCTCACCACGGGGCTGTTGGCCTATAACAATGGGTCACAGTGGCTCAGTGGCCTCAGCCAGAAAGAGTGGAACACGCTGTGGGGCTTCGAGGCGAAGTTCAGCGTCCGTGCCATCTCGTGGTACACCTTCCCCAACAACGATTTTGGCTTCGAAAACACCGCCACGGCGGTCAGCACCAGCAGCACGCCCTACACCGCGTCACTGACCGATGCTGGTAAGGGCGTCTTCTCGTATCTGAATGCGAGCCAGCCCTTCACCATCCAGAACGCGTATACGTACCTGGATGCTCCCCTGGCGGATGGCAGCACCACGCCGCTGATTGCTGATGGCAAGGGGAATGCTTTGGCCGCTGTGCATACTTATGCCGACGGTCGCCAATTGCTCGCACTGACCTTTGACAACAACCCCTATTTGACCCACAGCATCATCCTCTCATATGGGTTGATCAATTGGGTGACCAAGGGGCTCTTCATTGGCCAGCAGGGCGTGTATCTGCAATCGCAAATCGATGATGTTTTCATCGACGATAACACTTGGCAGCCTGGCACCACCTGCGGCACGAATGTCGATGACACGACAACTTCGTATCGCATCACGGGCAGTGATTTCACCACGGTGGTCAACTGGCAAAAAGAGAAGCATACCAACTCCCTCTTCCGCAACCTGAAGCTCGACATGGCTTTCAATGGCTATGGGACGGAAACGGATGCGTACCCCGGCGATACGCTGACCAAAGCTGCCAAGCGCTATCAAAACCAGTTCATCTGGACGAACCACACCTATGACCATGCCGAGATGGACAACGTCGACGCGGGCTTCGTTGATAGCGAATTGCAACAGAACTATGCCACCGCAGCCAGCATGCACTTCTCGGACTTCACCACCTCCGCGATGGTGACGCCCAGCATCTCGGGCTTGCGCAACCCCGTCTTCCTCAACGAGGCGTATGCCAACAACATTCGCTATCTCGTCAGCGATTCCTCGAAGCCCGATCAGGGGAACCCTGCGCCGAACGAGGGCCTCCAAAATTGGGTGAATCCCCAGTTGCTGATGGTGCCGCGCCACCCCACCAACCTCTTCTTCAACGTTTCGACGCCAGCCGAGTGGGTGGCCGAGTATAACTGCCTCTATCACAACTTCTGGGGCGCTGATCTCACCTATCCGCAGATCCTCGAGATCGAAAGCCAGACGCTCTTGCAAAACATGATCGTCGGCAACATCGACCCCGATATGTATCACCAGCCCAACCTGCGCGCCTATGACGGCACGCATACCCTGCTGGGCGATCTGCTGGATTTGACGCTGAATAAATACGCCGCGCTCTATAACGTCCCGGTGAAAAGCCTGCGGCTTGACCTCATCGGTCAGGCGATGGCCGACAAGACCCTGCTACGCCAGTCTGGCGTTGTGGCCAGTGTCACGGGGAAGACGGTCACCCTCACCGCGCAAAACGCGGCGACGATCCCCGTCACAGGTTTCGTGCGCAGTGGCGCAGGCTATTCGCTGAGCAGCAGCGCTTGGGCGAAAAACCAAAAGGTCGCCTATGTGCCCGTAACGGCGGGTCAGACGGTCTCCATTCCGCTTTCCTAACCTATCAGGCGCGTCCGGAGGCGCTCTCCCACTCCCCCAACCGGGATGGGGGGAGCGCCTCCGCATCAGGAGGTCGCTCATACCATGCAACCATTGCTCAAACGCTTGCGCGCGTTGCCGCGTTGGTACGTCATCACGACGATGGGGGTGCTTCTCACGCTCGTCAGCGTGGTGTTGGTGGTGGTGCTGGCAGTGCCCACGACCCCTGATGAGAACGGCAAGGGACGTGGCCCCTCTGGCAGCATCACGGGCACGGCGACAGTCGCGCCGCCCACCCCAGGGAAGGGGACGCCCAGCGCGACGAAAACGCCGGGTGCCACCAATCTGCCCGTCACGGTAGATGGCATTCACATCGGGTTAGCGTTCGATTCCCAGGTCACGGATCTCGCCAGTCTCAGTGGCAAGGTCGACCTCGTGTGGGGGGCCAGCAAGGCGCAGAGCATTCCAGGCGCCTTCACCATTGGGTACAATCCCAGTGAGCGCATCGGCAACGGCACCGTGGGGCCTCTTTATACCATCGATTGGTTCCAAAAGAATCACCCTGACTGGATCGTCTATACATGTGACAAAAAGACCCCCGCGTATGGATTTGGCGAGCCAAACACCCCCATTGATATCACGAATCCTGCCGTCTTGCAGTTCGTCATGCAGCAGCAGATCGTCCCCCAGATCAAAGCGGGTTATCAGGGGATTGGTTTCGATAATGTCGGCTTCACCAACGCCTGGGAACGTTGCGGCCATTTCGATGCGCAGCGCCAGTGGGTGCAAATCTATAGCGGCCTGCCGCAAGATCCGCGCTACCAGCAATCCTTGCTGGCGTGGGGCCAAAACATCCACAAATTGATCAAGGACTACGCCCCCACCATCAAGATCTCGATGAACTTCTCCTTTGACTATGGCCATCGCGCGTTCTGGCAACAAATGTTGCCCTACATCGACATCCTCACCGACGAAGGTGGTTTCAGCAACTTTGGTTCGCCCGGTTTCCCCTATGTGACGGGGGCCGCGTGGCAGAGCTATGTGACCTTTTTGCAGCAGTTTCAGCGCGCCGATGATACACGCGGCCTGTTTCTTTTTGCCCAGTTCCCCGGCACGACTGTGTCATCCAGTCAATTAATGTGGGCGCTGTCGAACTATCTGCTCGTGAAGGGCCGTCATGCCTACACCACCATTGTTGGGGCGCAACAGTATGGGCAGTTCTATGATCACCCCGAGTTTCATCTTGCCATCGGCACCCCCCAAGGCGACTTTGCCGCGAACGGGTGCGCCTATCAGCGCCTCTACACAAAAGTGATTGTGCTGGTGAACCCCTCTGGGAATGCCGCCTGCACCGTCACGCTGCCGCATGCCTACAAGTCAGGCTCGGGGGCCACAGTGACCGTGCTCACCCTCGCGTCCTACTCGGGGGCCATCCTCGCGACGCCATAAGGGTGCCTGCTCTTCAAAAATGCCGTCACTATGCCGATGAGTAGAAGAAGACTATTGGGAGGCGTTGCGGCAATGCTCAAACTCGATGAAATTTTGCGTTCGCTCAGCGAGCCGCTTTCCCCCGAGCGGTTAGTGCAACTGCGTGATTTGTTGCCTAGGCTTGAAGAGCAGCGCCGCATCTCGCAGGAACGTCTGGACCGCGTCACGCAGGTGCCCAGCGCCCGCCGCAAGACGTCGCGCTACGTGGAGCGTCCTGAATCGCAGCGCGATGCCGTGCGCGAGATCGGCGCCTATCTGATGTCGGTAGAACTGACTATCAGTCGGGTGCGCGACCTCATCTCGCTGGGCGCGAAACTGCACGAGTCGCGTACCTTTACGGCGCATATCAAAGAGGAAAAGTGATGCGCTCGCCGCACCAGACCACC
>JACDGC010000538.1 GCA_013815535.1 Ktedonobacterales bacterium | reverse complement strand
ATCGTTATGTCTATCAGTCAACCGGTGTTTCGTATATCTACTAGCCCTCTTGAGTAGCGCAGATGGCGGATGGGGACTTTCGGCCTAACCCGCCATTTGCGCTGCAAAGTTCAGCGGCAGATCTGCATGCGGTCAGGCGGCGCTTGCCCTGGTCGCCGATCCCCTCACTTCCGTTGCCGCTCGCTGTTGGCGACCCAGACTGGCACGATTTGCCTTGAGTGCTCATGGTGTGATATGGTTGGGAGCGTAATCATCACTCGTTCGCAACCAGCAGGAGGGCAGCGCGCTCATGGGCATCCTCGGATCGTTCTTGCGGTTTCTGGCCGGACTCGCCATTTTTGTCGTCGTGTTGGTGCTGGGCATCGCTTTCTCAGCCCAATTGACGCCCCTCTTGCAGAGCTTCCCTGGCACCATTCAGCTTGGCAATGTGCAGGTGCCCTTGCTGGCCAGCATCGTCTTGAGTCTGGCGTTGACCATCGTCGTCAACCTCATCGCCATCCCTTTTCGCCGGAACGAGTAAGGGTCGGGCATGATGGATGGGGCAGGGGAGGCACCCGGCGGCGACATTACCGATCTGAACAGCGTGGCAGCCTATGACTATCACTTGCCACCAGACCAGATCGCTCAAACGCCCGCCGAACCGCGCGACAGTTCGCGCCTGTTGGTGCTGAATCGCGCAACGGGGTCACTCACCCACAGCCATTTCCGCGACATCGGCCAGTTCCTGCACGCCGGGGATTTGCTGGTGGCGAATGAAAGCCGCGTCTTGCCCGCGCGTTTGCATGGCACGAAAGCCGCAACGGGGGCGCGGGTCGAGATCCTCTTGCTGGCGCTACGGCCCGAACGTGGCCCCACCACCTGGGAAGCCTTGGTCAAGCCAGGCAAGCGCGTGCGGCCCGGCCACCGCGTCAGCTTCCCCCAGGGCCTCGTTGCCGAGATCACCGATACCACGCCCACCGAGGGCCGCATCGTCCGCTTCACCGTGGATGGCCAGCCAGACCCCGCCCTCGTCGAAGCGCGCTTGCGCGCGATTGGTGAGATGCCCCTGCCGCCATACATCCGCACGAAGTTGGACGACCCCGAACGCTATCAGACGGTGTATAGCCACACCGAGGGATCGGCTGCCGCTCCCACGGCGGGCCTGCACTTCACCCCAGAATTGATCGCCCAATTGGATGGGGAAGGCATCGCCATGGCCAAAGTGACGCTGCACGTTGGCCTCGACACTTTTCGCCCAGTCGAGGTCGCGGATCTGCGGCAGCACCATCTGCACAGTGAAGCCATCGCGCTGGATCGCGTTGCCGCCGATGCCATCAATGCCACCCACGCGCGCGGTGGCCGCGTCATCGCCGTTGGCACCACCACCGTCCGCACGCTCGAAAGCGTCGCGCAGCGGGGCGTTCCCCTGCAACCCTACACCGGACCAACCGAGATATTCATTACCCCCGGCTTCGCGTTTCGCGCGACGGATGCCCTCATCACCAATTTTCACCTGCCACGTTCCACGCTGCTGGCGATGATCAGCGCCTTCGCCGGACGCGATCTGGTGATGCAGGCCTACGCGGTCGCCATCGCAGCGGGCTATCGCTTCTACAGCTTCGGCGATGCCATGCTCATCTTATGAGGCGCCACCGTCCACTGGTCAGGGAAACTTGCGATTTGTCAACGGAGGGGATATACTGTGCGGGATACGAACCACGTTCAGCCCCTGCGGGCGCATGCGCCCTGTGCAGTCTTTCCCATCGCCCGTTGAAAGGATACGTTGTTTTCTCATGCCGATGAAGGTTATTTTGCTCCAAGAGGTGCCCGGGCTGGGTAAGCCCGGCGATATCAAGACGGTCGCAGATGGCTATGCCCGCAACTTCCTGCTGCCGCGCCAGATGGTGACAGCCGCCACCCCCTCGGCATTGGCGAACCTGCAAGAGCGCGTCGCCACCGAGCAGCGCCGCCAAGCCAAGATGCGCGCTGAACTGGACGCTGTTTCGGCCCGCATCAACGGCGTGACGTTGCGTTTCGAAGTGCGGGTGGGCGCCCAAAACCGCCTGTATGGTTCCGTCACCAACCAAAACATTGCTGATGCTCTGCGGGATGTCGAGGGCATCTTGGTGGACCGCCGCGCCATCGTCCTGAGCGATCCACTGCGCGCACTGGGGACCTTCAAAGTGCCAGTGCGTCTGTCGCCTGGTGTCGAACCTCAGGTGACGGTCGAACTGGTCGCCGAAAGTAAGGTCAACGCCTAGCGCTGGATTAGCCTCTTCGTCCCGCGCTTTCTCATTCAGCCACACTCCTAGTACCCTATACGGAGTGTGGCTGAATGCTTTTATGCCTCGTTTCATCAGGAGGGAAAGAGGAGGAACTGGCGTGACTGAGGAAACCATGACGACCCAAGGAAGCGAAGCAACCACCCTAATCTATCAACAACTGACAACCACATTGCACAGAGTGCGACCCTGGTGGCACCGTTGGGGGCCGTTGGTGGTGGTGGCGCTCGTCCTCGGCACGGCCATCACGGTGAGCGATATCTATTATTATGCGGGGGGCTCGAATTTAGCGGGCTTTGCCCAGGTGAATCGCATCTCGGCGGCAAAGTTTGGGCTGCAAAGGCAAGCGATCGATAGCAATATCGGCTATGATGGGCAGTTCTATTTCTTCCTCGCCTATGCCCCTGAAAGCATCTTGATCAATTGCAAAGACACCACCAGTCCACTCTGTGCCGTTTCAGTGGGCGGGAAACCCGAACTGCGGGCCGAGCGCATCTTCTATCCCATGACGGTGCGTGTCTTGGCGTTGGGGCAACTGGCACTCATCCCCCTCATGCTGCTGCTCGTCAACGTCTTCGCCATCCTCATAGTTGCGGAATTGATCGGGCAAATGGCTGTGGCGGCGGGGCGGTCACGCTGGTGGGGGGCCGCCGCCGCGCTCTTTTGTGGGATGACATTTGGTCTGCTGCGCGATCTGGCGGACCCCTATGCGGTGATGTGGCTGGTGCTGGCAGTCTTCTTGCTGCGACAAGAGCGCTGGCGTTGGGCCGCGCTGGCTGGGGCGGCGGCGCTGTTGACGCGTGAATCGCTGATCTTCCTCATCCCCCTGCTCGCCATTCCCCTGCTGGCACAGCGACGCTGGCTCCTGCTGGCGCAGTTCGCGGCCATCGCGTTTGTGCCCTTCATCGCGTACCAGATCGTCCTGCACAGCCTCTTTGGCACGTGGGCGCTCCAGAGTGGTGATTCCTCAGCGGCCCACTTGGTGCCCTTGCCTTTCGCGGGGTTTTGGCATGAACGACGGCAATTAGATTTCAGCCTGATTGCATTGGGGGTCGTGCTCCCGTTGGCCGGGGTCATCGGCATCGCGATCCTCGACATCGTGCGGCGTGGCTGGCGAACCCTCCTGAGCGATCCCGTGCCGCTGAGCGTATTGCTCTATGGTGTGCTGCTGAGCTTTACCTATTGGTTTCAGTGGGCCGACATCTGGGGGCCGTCGCGGTTGGCCGCGCCCGCCGTGGTGCTGGGCACGCTGGGGGTGATGAATCTGCCGTGGGCGCAGTGGCGCATCGCTTTCATGACCCTCATGGGGATGAGCGCGATCATTCCTCTCATCCTCATCCAACGCTGAGGCAGGCCCACGC
>JACDGC010000537.1 GCA_013815535.1 Ktedonobacterales bacterium | reverse complement strand
CTAATCCTGTGGTTGAGACGCTCCTCCATCGTGTGCCGGACCTCGGTCTGGACCAGTGGTATCTCACCGCTGGGGGGGTATTTCAAACTATCTGGAATGTGGTCACTGGTCGTGATCCGCAGGCAGGCATTCGTGATTATGATATCTTTTACTTTGCTCCTGGGGATCTTTCTTATGAGGCAGAAGATGCGGTGATACGCCATGCACATGATCGCTTTGCTGATATTGCCGCCACCATTGAAGTGCGGAATGAAGCGCGTGTCCATGTATGGTATCAGCATAAGTTTGGCGTTCCCGCACGCCAGTTCGGGAGTTGTGAGGATGCCATCGATCATTTTGCTTCAACGACGTGTTGTTATGGCGTGACACTCGATTCCAGCGGCACCATCCAGGTATATGCCCCTCATGGCTTTGCCGATCTCTTTGCGCTGGTGGTCCGGCCAAACCCGATCCTTGCTCCGCGCGCGGTGTACGAGACGAAGGTCGCACGTTGGCATGAAGAATGGCCAATGCTTCGGGTTATCCCGTGGCCCGATGAAGGTGATGAATTCGGACTAGGTGGTTGAGCATCTTTGGTTTCTCTTGGCGTTCACCTGAAGAATCTGATGGGGGGATGCCTTGGGTTGACGTCTCTTTCAGGTGCCTGATGAAAGAGCACTGGCATGCCCCGCAATGACTTGCTGCGTGCCAGTGGCAGATGCGGCCCAAACGCGCGTATAGCGGATATGGGTGTCAAGTTCGGCCTCTTCGTACCTGCCGACCAGGTGGAATACGACGGACACAATGGCAACGCCCTGGTGGATCTGAATATATTGCTCAGTGGGCGTGAGTGTGCGTCACAGGAGGCGGCGCGATTGATGGGTAGCAAGATCGGCTGCTTTACTTACTATTTGGCCAAGGTGATTGGTGAAGAGGAGTTCGGGGGCGAGCAGTTCGTCGAGAGTGGCGACATCACCGTGCAGCATGGCGAGACGGAGACGCTCCTCGTTTTCCAGCGTTTGCGCCTGAAGCGTTGGATCCATGGGGCCTCTCTTACATGCGCTAGCCAGTACATCGCTGCATCTATGCTATCAAATACTTTGCAGGTGCATCAAGCAAACGTCGGCGAGGGAACATATGGCCACGTGGGGTATCCGCATTCGCGTGTTGAATTACTTGCTGATAGACATCTTGCAAAAACTGTATGGATGAAGCGAGCGACATGATGAGCAAGATAGCCTCGAAAAATTAGGGTGAACCACTCATGAGTAGCTCACCCAGCATCTCTCGGCGAGACTAGGCCTGTGTGTCGTGCGCGTCGATGTAGGTGAGGGCGGAACCCACGGTGCGGATATTGCGGGCATCGTCGTCGGAGATCTTGACGTTGAATTTTTCTTCGAGCGCCATGATCAGTTCAACGAGATCCAGCGAATCGGCGTTGAGGTCGTCGGTGAAGGACGCCTCGGGTTTGACCTGCGCGGGATCGACGTCGAGCTGTTCGACGATGACGGATTTCAAAGTTTCCCAATGGGGACTGGTGGCCATTATCGTGTCTCCTCGCTTTCAGCGTGTGGAAATGGGATGTGCGGGTCGTCCGCTTGGTTGAAGACCGTGCCCAGGACGCCGTTGACGAAGCGGCCCGAATGGTCGCCGCCATACATTTTGGCGAGTTCGATGGCTTCGTTAATCGCAGCCCTGGCTGGTACCCCATTATTCAACAATATTTCTGAGATGGCAAGTCGGAGGATCGCTTTTTCCACACGGGCCATCTGCGCCAAGGGGCGGCGCGAGGCGGCAGCGGCCAGTTGCTCGTCGATCTCGGGCAGATGCTCGATCACGTTGGTGACGAGCCCCGCCGCGAAGTCGGTGACGCGCGCGGCCACCTGGGCATCGGTCAGTTCGGGGAGGTGCTGCTCGGCCACCAGACGCTCTAGCACCGCATAGGCATCGTGTTCGGTGGCATCCCATTCATAGAGGGTCTGCATGGCAAGGACGCGCGCCTGACGGCGCTCTGAGAAGCTCATGAGGGGTTATGCGACATCCTGAATGAACACGTTGATTTCGCCGGGGGTCATTCCCAGGATATCTTCGATGGCTTTGGCGACGGCTTCTTGCACGGCGCGCCCGACCTGCGACATGTGCACCCCTGGCTGAAGGATGAGATAGAGGTCAACCGAGAGCGTCTTGCCGTGGGCGTTCGTGGCGATGCCGCGCTGGGGCTCGGCGCGCCACAAGCGTGGCCATGGGCTGGAGACAGGGGCTAGACGCGCGACACCTTCAACCCCCAAGGCGGCCATCTCGATGATGCTGGCGAGGACGTGTTTGGTGATGCGTACCGCGCCTTGTGAATCATTGGCGATGGGGGGCGTGACGGCCCCCGATTGATGTGTCCCTTGCATAGTGATTACCCCTCTTCTCAGGCTAATGCCCCATCCACCACAAGGACTTGGCCGGTGATATAGGATGCCCCCGGCGAGGCGAGGAACGCGACGGCGGCGGCGACCTCATCTGGGCGACCGAAACGCTCCAGGGGGATCATGGTGTCGGCGGCGGCGCGCATTTCGGCGGGCAGCGCCGCTGTCATATCCGTTTCGATGAAGCCGGGCGCGACGGCATTGATGGTGATGTTGCGTGAGGCGACCTCGCGCGCGCTGGCTTTGGTGAAGGCGATGATGCCCGCCTTTGCCGCCGCATAGTTGGCCTGCCCCTTGTTGGGATTGATGCCCGCGACGGAGGCGATGGTCACAATGCGTCCCCACTTTGCCCGCAGCATGCCACGCATGGCGGCCTTGGTGCAGAGGAAGACGGATTTCAGGTTGGTGGTTACGACGGCGTCCCAATCTTCTTCGGACATCCTGAGCAGCAAGCCGTCGCGGGTGATGCCGGCATTGTTGACAAGGATCTCGACAGGCCCAAAGGCGGCGGTCGTTTCGGCGAAGAGGCGCTCGACTTCGGCAGCCTGGCTGACGTCGGCGCCGATGGCATGGGCTTGGCCGCCTGACGCCGCGATCTCGGCGACAACTGCTTGCGCCGCCGCGACGCTGCCCCGGTAGTTGACCACCACGCGCGCGCCTGCGTTGGCCAGTGCCAGGGCACAGGCGCGCCCGATGCCCTTCCCCGCGCCAGTGACCAGCGCTACGCGCCCGGTCAGCGTTGCTGCCTCTGCCATCATGTCGCCTTCCCCCTATTTTCGTTGTCTTGGTTATGCTTCGTTGAAGCCGCGTTCGCGCAGGGCCTCGGCGGTTGCCTGGGCTTCGGCGGCGGTGCCCACGCTCAGCACGGGCACCCCTTTGGCGATGCGTTTGATGAGACCAGCCAGCACTTGCCCCGTGCCAAGCTCAACGAAGGTGGTGATGCCCCCTTCGTTGACCAGCCATTGGATGGTGCGCGTCCACTGGACGGGGGCGGCGATTTGCCCGGCCAACTCTTGCCGCAGATCAGCGGCGCTCGCGATGGGGAGCGCGGTGATGTTGGCGACAATGGGGGCCTGGGCCTGGGTGAGGTGCGCCTGATTGATGGCGTCCATCAGGGCCGGGGCGGCAGGAGCCATGACGGGGGAGTGAAACGCGCCGCTCACTTGCAGCGGAACCACACGTTTCGCCCCGGCGGCGCTCGCCATCGCCATGGCGCGGGTCAGGGCCGTGTACTCACC
>JACDGC010000536.1 GCA_013815535.1 Ktedonobacterales bacterium | reverse complement strand
CGCGCATCCTGGGCTTCTTGCACCCGTTGCAGTGCGACGCAGCGACCTCGTACCATATCTGCCAGTCGTTGATCGCGCTGGGCTCGGGCGGCCCACTGGGGCGCGGTCTGGGGGATGGCTTACAGAAGGCTGGGTATCTGCCCGCGCCTTTCACAGATTCGATCTTCGCAGTCATCGGCGAGGAACTGGGGTTATGGGGCGGCCTGCTGGTGCTCGCCCTGGTAGCCCTGCTGCTGTGGCGCGGCTTGCACGCCAGCACGCGCGCGCCCGATGCCCAGGGGGCCATCTTGGCAGGGGGCATCACCTGCTGGCTCGTCACCCAGGCCCTCCTCAACATCGGATCCAGCGTCGCGGCGCTTCCCTTCACAGGGGTGCCATTGCCCTTCATCAGCTTTGGTGGTTCATCGTTGGTGGTGTCGCTCGCTGCTGTGGGGGTGCTGCTGAACATATCGACGCAGGGCGAGCGGGCGGGCGGTTGAAAACCGCGTCGGCTCCCTGCGCCGATATGATGAGGATACAGCCCCCTCCACGCTCAGGATGATTTTCGGCGGGGCCATTCCATAGCCCAAACGCATCTGCCAGTTGTCAGAACCCCATGCAGAATGATATACTGCGTTGAGCCTGTGTGGAAGTAGCTTCCGCTGCCCTCACCGCGACGCATGCGTTCGCATGCCGTCATCACAATAACAGACCTGCCCCGCTGCCCCAGGCTTGTCTTGGTCGCTCAGCGGCGCACACCCAAAGGACGTTCAATGATTCGCGAGTACGAATTGGGTCTCGTCATCAACCCAGACCTGAGCGAAGAACAGATCGAAGCGCAAGTGTTGCGCGTGGGCCAAACCATCGAAGGTCGGGGCGGCCAGATCGTGCATCTGGATCGCTGGGGCCGCCGCCGCATGGCATACCCCATCCAGCGCCATCGTGATGGCTACTATGCCTTCTTTGATGTGCAGTTGGATTCCGCCGAAGTGCGGGGCGTCGAAACGGTGTTGCGCGTGCAAGAGTCCATCATGCGCTCGCTGCTGACGGTGATCGATCCGCGCACCATCGCCGATCGCCGTCGCCGCCAAGAGCAAGAGGCTCTGCGCCTCGCCCAGCGTGCCGAAGCTGCCGCCGCCGCTGCGCAAGCCGCCGCGAATCCCCCGGCTGTCGAGGCCACCGTGCCTGCTGAGACGGATGCCCCTGCCACTCCGCTGGCCGAGGACACCCCCACGCCGACCGCCGCTGAGACGGCCACGGCTCCGGTGGAAACCGCCGCACCCGAAGAAGCGCCCGCCGCTGCTGCGCCCACGCCTGCCACGGCTGAGGAAGCCCCCGCTACCGAAGCCACCACGCCTGCGGTCACTGACGAGGTCCCCTCAGAGGAAGCCTAGAGCTTTCCCACAGGAAAGGGCTGATTGCAATGAACAAAGTAATGCTGATCGGGAATGCCGGGCGCGACCCCGAAATGACCTACACCCCCAGTGGCAGCGCTGTGACCAAGTTTTCCCTCGCGGTGTCGCGCCGATGGAAAGACAAATCTTCGGGCGACCAGAAGGAAGAAACCACCTGGTTCAACATCGTCGCATGGGAGCGCTTGGCCGAGACGTGCAGCAACTATGTCCACAAAGGCTCGAAGATCTTTGTGGAGGGTCGCTTCGTCTCACGTGATTACACCGACAAAGATGGCAACAAGCGCACCGCCTTCGATGTCGTCATCACCGAAATGGAACTGCTCGACTCGAAAGGTTCGCGGCCAGCTGACCAGTCTGGTGGCGGCAGCGTCGCCCCCAGCACCGGTGAAGTGGGCGGCGAAGACTTCCCCTTCTAGCGAAATCTGGGCGGGTGGCGGCATACGGCCATTCCGCCCCGCGTCCTCACCGCGCCACTGTGGCGCACCGGGCATCCCCAGCAGGATGCCCCCGATTCATCCGTGTCGGGGCTTGACCCCCGGCAAACCCATACGGAGGCAAATGCTCGCATGAACCCGAACCCCTCATCCGCACCCCAGTCTGGGGGCACCAGTGCTCCCCCGCGCCCACGCCGCGAATATCGCCCGCGCCGCAAGGTCTGCCAGTTCTGTGTTGACCACGTGCGCGATATCGATTATAAAGATATCTCACGGTTGCGCCACTTCCTGTCGGATCGCGGCAAAATCGAACCGCGCCGCAAAAAGGGAACATGTGCCAAACACCAACGGCGTCTGGCCATCGCCCTTAAGCGCGCCCGCCACATGGCGATGTTGCCCTTCACGGCAGAACACATTCGCGGCGTCTAGGGTGCCACAGCGCACGGAATCTCATGCGGCACCACGGGGCGAGCAACGTCCCTGGTGCCGCGTCCGCTATCTCAACGCTATTACTGGGAGCTTCTGAATCGATGACGAAACCTGCTTCTCCCCCCAATGCCAACACTGATGAAACCCCCGTCACACGGAACGGGGCGCGCTATCAGCCGGGCCGCAGTCGCCTGAAGGAATATCGCATCCCTGGCAAACCCGAAATTTCCGGGCAACGTGTTGACCGCCCAATCTTTCTGGGCTATGGGCGCAACCTGACGGCCAGCAAGCGCTATCAATTACAACGCCGCCTCTATTTCGCTTTCGCTGGCGCGGTCGCGCTGCTCATTGTCGCCGTGATCGCTTTCGGCATCCTCAATGTGAATGTCATTCAGCCTGGCCAACCCATCGTCACCGTCAATGGTCAGGGCATCGCCCAGCGTGACTACAAAATGATGGTGGCCTATCTGGCGCAAGATACCAATAACCAATTGCAAGCCGCCAATGCCCATGTGACCCAGCTTCAGCAGCAGATCGCTAATGAAAAAGATGCCGCGAAAAAGACCGAATTACAAACCCAGGTTTCACTCGCCCAAACGAACGTATCCACCCAACAAACCGGCTTCACCCAGACCATCATCGACCAACTCGCCGTCGACCGTCTGGTGGAAGATCAATTGATCCGCCAGCAGATTCCGCTTCTTGAAAAGAGCGATCCCAAAGCGGTAGGCACGCTCAATGTGTCCAAGCAGCAAGTCAACGATGCGCTGGCGACGTTCAAGAAGGCCTTCCCCTTGGGGCAGTCCTTTGGCAGCTTCCTCTCGAAAAACAACCTTTCAGAGGATCAGATTCGCACGGCGCTCGGCATCGGGCTACGCCGCACGGCCATGACCACCTATCTCAATAGTGGCCTCGTGTCGCCCACCTTGCAGGTACACTTTGCCCGCATTCAATATGACGGACAATCAAAGGCCGTGGCCGATAACGCCAAACTGGCGGCTGTGACGGATCCCGCCAAGAAGCTGGATCTGTGGAACCAACTCGCCCACAGCAACTCGCTCGACGTGAATACACGTGATAAGGGCGGCGACATTGGCTGGGCGGTGCGTGGGCAGCAAGATCAAGGGCTGGAAAACTGGCTCTTTGCCAAGGATCGCAAAGTTGGTGACTACTCCGCCCCCGTAAAAGAGGTCAGTGGCACGTGGGACCTCTTACGCATCGTCGAGATCGACCCCGCGCGCGCCGTGGACGCGACGACGCTGAGCAACCTCAAGACCAACGCGTTGGATCACTGGCTGACAGGATTGCGCAATTTACCACCCACCGACCACATCTCGTCGACCAATCAAGATATGTTCAATGATGCGGGCAATCAACC
>JACDGC010000535.1 GCA_013815535.1 Ktedonobacterales bacterium | reverse complement strand
GGCCATGTTGGCCAATGTCTTCTCGGCCAGCAATGCGCGCTCAGGGCCGATCGCCCCCGTCGTCGTCACATCCACGCCCAGTTGCACCAACTCCACTTGGCGGCTGACCACGGTGAAGGCGCGCTCACCGACGAGATCCACCACCACCAGATGCACGGTGTTGCTGCCGAGATCCACCGCCGCCACACGGCGCATGCCTGTCGTTGCCATTGCGCGTTCCTCAGCTTTCTCACCAGCAGCGTACCGCCCAGCGCAGGCAGTGCGCAAGGGGGCGGGTGGCACCTTATGCTATACTACGGATGTTTGTGACGTTCGATCAGCCATTCCCAATCACCCGAAACGAGTACGAGAGGCGCATGCAACAGCATTCCAATGGCGATATTCTCTGGTTTCAGTTTGAGCAATTTGCGGGGCTGGCAGATCGCATCACCCATGGCGTCTTTGCGCGCTCCGGGGGCGTCAGTGCCGCGCCGTATGCCGCACTGAATTGTGGCCTCAGCGTGGGCGATGACCGCGAGCATGTGGCCCAGAACCGTGACCGCGTCATCGCCACCCTGCCGGGCCACCCACCCCTGATGACGGTGCATCCCGTCCACGGCAGCACGGTCGTGGAAATTCACGCCGAGGATCTCGCTGACCCCGAAGCGATGGCGCAGAAGCGCGCGGTCAAAGCCGATGCGATGATCACTCAGGCGCGTGATGTCGGCCTCTTTTGGGCGTATGCCGACTGCACGCCGATTTTGATGGTTGACCCCGTGCACTCCGCGATTGCCCTGGTGCATGCGGGCTGGCGCGGTGCCAGTCAGGCGGTGGGGGTGGCGGCGCTGCACGCGCTGGGCACGCGGTATGGCACCCGTCCGCAGGATGTGCGGGTTGGCCTCGGCCCCAGCATCGGCCCCTGCTGCTATGAGGTGGATGAACCCGTGCGCGCCGCCTTTGCCGCACATCCCCTGGCCAATCAGCACAGCTTCTTTTCAACCATCATGGTGCCCGATGGCCACGGCGACGAGCGCCCGTCCTTGCGACTGGATGTGCCCGCGTGCAGTCGCGCCCAACTGATCGCCGCAGGAGTGCCAGCGGAGCAGATTGAAGTGAGCGGCTTTTGCACAGGGCATCAGCGCGATTTGTTCTTCTCGCACCGGATGGAAAACGGCAAGACGGGGCGCTTTGCCGTCGTGCTTGCGCTCCGCTGAGCGTGGGCCGCTAGATACGCGCCATGCGGTAGCCGAGGCCGCGCTCGGTGATGATCAGGCGCGGGTGGGCTGGCTCTTCTTCGACCTTGCCGCGCACATGGCGAATGTGCACTTTCAGGTAATCGACTTCGTCCAGATATTCTTCGCCCCACACGTTGGCCAGCAGCGACTTGTGGGTCATCACGCGGCCCAGATTGCGCGCGAGTTGGGCCAGCAGGTTATATTCGATGGGGGATAGGCGCACGGGTTGGCCACGCACCAGCACCTCGTGCGTGACGAAGTTGATGGTGAGCCAGCCATTCACAAAGGCGGGGATGCTGGCCTCGGGCGACAGTTGACGCCGCCGCAACGCCGCCTTGATGCGTGCCAACAATTCGAGCTGACCAAAGGGTTTGGTGATGTAGTCGTCTGCGCCCATTTCGAAGCCGCGCACCTTATCGAGTTCCTGGTCACGCGCGCTCAGCATCAGGATAGGCACCTCGGAGCGCTCGCGGATCTTGCGGCAGATTTCATAGCCATCTATATCGGGCAGCATCAGATCCAGCAGCACCACATCGGCCCCGCCCGCCGCGAAGAGGCGCAATGCCTCGCCCCCAGTGCGCGCCGTGGCTAACTCGCAGTCCTTCAGTTGCAGCGTCAGGGTCAGCGTCAGCGCCTCCATCATGTCGGAGTCGTCATCGGCGATCAAGAGTTTCATGGTCGTTCGCTCCCACCCAGAATCGTTTCGCTTGCCAGTGTCGGGGCATCGAATTGCGCGGGGGTGAGGGCGGGCTCATCGTCGCCCTTGCCTGCCAGCGGCAGCAGGCACCAGAAGGTGCTGCCCTGCCCCGGTGTGCCCTCCACCCACAGGCAACCCCCATGCAGTTCCACCACCGAGCGGGCGATGTGCAGGCCCAGCCCTGCCCCCGCGCTGCGGCGCATCCCCGCGTCGCCCCGGCTGAAGCGGCCAAAGATGCGTTCGCGCTCCTCGGGCGCGATGCCCGGCCCAGAGTCGCGCACGCTAATGGCGACGGCCATCCCCGCTGGTTCGGGGCCACATGGCCCCTCAGCGTGAACCATCTCAGCGGGCGCGATGGTCAGCGCGATGGTGCCACCTTCGGGGGTATATTGATGCGCGTTCGTCAGCAGATTGCTGAGCACTTGCTCCAGGCGTTTCTCGTCCCCTGTCAGCCAGCAGTGTGGCAGATCGGTTGTCAGGTAGAGGCGTTGCTGTTTCATGGCACATTGGGGTTCCATGTGCTCAATAACAAGGCGCGCCAGTGCCACGATGTCGCAAGCGCGTTGCCGCAACTCTAACTGATGCGCGTCCAAGCGGGCGACGTCCAGCACGTCTTGCACGAAGCCCCCCAGTCGATGCGCGCTGCGGGCGATGTTGTGCAGCAGCCGCACCTCGGGCGCGTCGGGGGCCTCCTCGGCATGTTGGGCCAGCAGCGTCTCAGCCGAAAGAGTGATGCTGGAAAGTGGCAGGCGAAACTCGTGTGACACACTCGCCAGCATCTCGCTCTTGAAATGCTCCAATTCGCGCGACCGCTCCGCTGCCTCGGCTTCCAGTCGATAGAGGCGCGCGTTGCGTAGCGCCTGGGCCGCGTGGCGCGCGAGGGATTGGAAGAGGCGGCGGTCGCGTTCGCCGAAGGGCTGCGAGGTCACGCGTGCCACGCTCAGCATCCCCACCGCACGCTCGTCGATCTCCAAGGGGATGGTGTAGATCGCGCCATAGGATGTGCGCTCCACTGGAAAGCGCATGATGCCTGGGTGGGGCTGGGCACGCACGGTGGCAGCGGTGCCGCGTGCCAACAGGGCATCATCAATCAGCGCGGTGGCGTCGGCTCCCAGGTTGGCCCAGATGCGCCGCCCGCTGCCAGGCTCATCCAACGCCACGGCGCAGGCTTGCACGTGCAGCGCCGAAGGCACCAGTTCCACCAACCGTTCCAGCACGTCGTCCAACCGCCCCGTGTCGGCCAGCAGCAGCGAGAGTTCGTCCAGCAGTGCCAGTTGCACGATGTGCTCGCGCTCCGCCGTCCAGGTGCGCACGACATCGATGCTGACGCCGGTGACCACGAAGAAGAGAACCACTTCGAGGCTTGTCAGCACCAGATCGTGGGCCAGCCAGCCATGCAGCCCCTGTGACGCGCCCAGCAGCGAGGCCGCCGTGTAGAGCACCATCATCAGCGCGGTATAGATGTACGCTGCGGGGGGCGTGAACACGATGGCGGCTTCCATGAGGAGGAGCGGATAGAGCAAGAAGAAGTTGCCGCTGGCGACATTCGCCAGCAAGGTGACAGCGATGATCAGCACTAGATTGATGTAGAGCAGGGCGCGGTGCAGTGCCACTCCGCGTCCCCGTAACGCCAGCCACACATCCGCTGTTTGTGCCGCCAGCAGCCCCAGCATGATGAAGATGTCACGGGCCAACTGCCGCTGTGGCCCACCCCCGCGCAGTTCCAGCA
>JACDGC010000534.1 GCA_013815535.1 Ktedonobacterales bacterium | reverse complement strand
GAGTTCGAGCGCGCGGCCCAGATTCGCGATCAGATCGTCACGCTGCGCCGTACCATGGTCGAGTTCGAGCGCCGCTAGCCAAGCGCGTCAATCCGCCATTGCACGGACCTGCATGCGCTCCAAGCCGGTGATGAACGTGTCTAGCCCAAAGGCAAAATCATCATCAGCTTGCGCCTGGGGCGGCATGGTATGGATGTAGCGAGCGGTGGGGGCCGTCGGCGTCGGCGGTGGCTGTTCCGGGGGGATGGCCACATGCGGCGCGCCGATATATTGCAACGCCAATCCCAGCACCATCCCCGCCAGGGCATTCGCGGCGTGGCGTTGTTGCATGTCGCTCAGCCCCACCCGCGCCAGCGCTTCGAGCACGCGCGCCAAAATGGCCGGGATCGCGGTCATGTTGATCGGGCGCGTCGCCAACAAGGGCAGCAGGGCCGGGTGGGCGTACAGCATCTGGCGATACGCGACCGCCAAAGCGCGCAGTTCGTCCTGCCAGCGCTCCGCTGGCTCGGGTGGCAGGGGAATCGTCGCGAGCACCAGTTCGGCCATGCCGTCGAGCAAGGCATCTTTGTTGGCGACATGATTATAGAGCGACATCGCTTCCACATCCAGTCCCTGAGCGATCCGCCGCATATTGCACGCGGCCAGACCCTCGCTGTCAGCGAGGGCGATGGCCGTCTCCAAGATTTGCTGGCGTGATATCCCACGCTTGCGCGTCTTGGCGGGTTGACTCGTCATGCTGCACCTCAGATGGCCTGGCTTCCAGGGAGATGTAGAGCGTCGTCGCTGACTTCCGGCGAAACCACCGCTGCATCGTATTGAGCAGTTGCACAGCCAGCATGGTTCCATGATATTTGCGCCAGATGCCTAAGCTCGCGCGCCGGACTTCGCGTCGCTCCGTGACGAACCGCGCCGTGGCAGTGATGGTGGGGCCAGTCACGACGCCGCGCATCGTGCAGGGGGCCAGCGTCACCTGAGATGTATGCCGCAGCCGCTTGACCTTGCCCGAACTGAGCAGGGTGTACATGTATAATCTATCACCATCTTTCGCGAACCATACCTGTGTCGTGACAGCTACCCCCGTTTTTCGATATGTTGTGAGCGCGATGTGGCGGGAACGCGCAACTGGGGCATACCAAGGCAGCCCTACCGAAGCGGACATAATGAGCCTCCTGATGATGATGTAGATGCCCACTGCATCCACTTACAGTGTAAGTATACACTGTAAGTTACGATGTAGCAAGAGGGTGTAACTAATGCCATCAACGTGCCCTCATCGCAGGGTGTGGCACCGCGTAAGCAGCGAGATCTTCATCGGTATGGCGGTGGTATTCTGTGCGTCATCATGGTAAACTGGGCACGGTGAAGGAGGGTTGCTATGGAGTTTCGCGCGATCATTCTACTCAATGGCAAGACGGCGACGGGCATTCAGGTTCCCGAGGCCATCGTGACGGGGCTCGGCGGCAGCAAGCGACCCGCCGTGCGTGCCACGATCAATGGGTATACCTATCGCAGCAGCATTGCGTCGATGGGGGGTGTCTTCATGCTGCCTGTCAGCGCGGAAATTCGCCAGCATGCGGGCGTCGCGGCGGGTGATGAAGTGGATGTGGTGGTGGAGCTTGACACCGAGCCACGCGCGGTGGCGGTGCCGCCCGATTTCGCGGCGGCCCTTGACCACGATGACCAAGCCAAGCGCATCTTTGCAGGTCTGGCCTACAGTCACCAACTGCGCCATGTGCTGGCCATCGAGGGGGCCAAGACCGCCGAGACGCGCCAACGCCGCATCGAAAAGGCGCTCAGCATGTTGCGCGAGGGTCAGTAAGCGTGCCCCAGCCTGTCGCTGACCAACCAATCGCCTTGACATTGATGAGATAATTGGCCTGAGAAAGCTGGCATCTGTGTGCCAACAAGAGCACGAGGGTGCGCAGTGCAGGAACAGGGATGTGGCAAAACAGTCAACGCTGGATGGCAACCCAATGGGGGCGTGCACGCGCGCTCGGGGCACGGCTGCGTCAACAGGCGTTCAGCATCGACGTGACCGACTTCGCTGCTTTCACCCCCCAGGCGATCATGGAACGGCGACACCGCGCCTTTTTGCAACTGGTATTGGTGGGATGTTGTGTCTTATTAGTGTTCATGCTGCTCTTCCAAATCGTGTTCCTGCGCCAGACACCGCTTTTCATGCGCCTCTCAGTGCTTTGTTCGTTCTGCATCACCGTCGTGTGTTTGCGTCTGAGCTTCACCCAATGGGCGAGGATGGCGTATGCGGTCTACTTTACGATGGCCTTCACGTGGATGCTTGCCTACGCGCACCTGGACCCAAGCGGGCTGAGTGTGCGAACGGTGCTTGCCCATGCCTACCTCGCGCCGCTGCTGTTGGGCATCAGTTTGTTTTTGCCCCGGCGCTTTGTGCCGTGGGTCAGCAGCGTGCTCATCGTCATCGCCTTTGCCAGCGTCATGTTGCTGAGGGTGCGGCATTCGCTGGGGCCTGAGATTCGCTATCCGCCCTTCACCAGCGCGACGTTCTTGTTAGTCTTAGATTTGCTGACGTGGGCACTGGCCTGGGGTTGGGAACGCAGCATGGAGTCGGGCATCGCCGCGCTCCAGCAAGCATACCTGCGTGAGCGCGCCCTGGATGAAAGCAAGGATGAATTTTTGCACATTGCCAGCCACGAGTTGCGTTCACCTCTGACACCGATTATGCTCAGCAGCCAACTGTTGGAAAAACGGATCAGAGACGGTCGCCCGGCAGACGAATTGCTCGAACTCCTCACCACCCTGCAACTGGCTGGCAAACGCATGCAAACCATGGCCGAACTGTTGCTGGATGTCACCCGCATCGACATCAGTCGCTTCACGCTCCAGCGCCAGCCGTGCGATCTCATCGCCATCATGCGCGATGCGGTGCAAACGCAAGAGTCTCAGCGACGCCGCACCGTGCGCCTGAGTGGGGGCGCCACGCCCCTGATGGTGCCGCTTGATGAAAACCGCATCTGGCAGGTGCTGACCAATCTGCTGTCGAACGCGATGAAATATACGCCCGCTGATGGCGTGGTTGAGGTAAGCGTAGCAGCTTCTGCCAGCGACGTGCGCGTCTCCATCACCGATCAGGGGCCGGGCATCCCACCCGAAGCGATGGAGCATCTCTTCGAGCGCTATTATCAACTGCCTGACCACGACTATCGCAAAGACGAGGGGTTTGGCCTGGGTCTGTATATCTGCCAGCAGATCGTCGAGGCGCATGGTGGGCGCATCTGGGTTGAATCCTCGCCGGGGCACGGTGCTTGTTTCAGTTTTACGTTGCCCGTCACCAGCACGCCTGTGCCTGCTCACGCGGAGCCTGCGGCCAACGTGACGCGCTTGCCCTGAACCCCAGGCAGCGCGATGCTAGCGCGAGCGCGCTTGCGTGCGCTATACTTTAGGGTAGCCTAAGATCTCGACACAGCGCGGAGCCAGCCATGCCAAAGAAAACGAAGACAGCCACAGCGGTAGATGCCGCCCAATTTCGCCATGTGATGGGCCAGTTCGCCACGGGTGTCACCATTGTGACGGCGGCCCATGATGGCATCTATGCGGGCTTCACTGCCAATGCCTTCGCTTCCGTCTCGCTGGAACCACCGCTGGTGATGGTCTGCATCGGCACCCAC
>JACDGC010000533.1 GCA_013815535.1 Ktedonobacterales bacterium | reverse complement strand
ATCCGCTGGTGCGTGCGCATGCTGTCGCGCGGCTGCACGAGTTGGGGCCAGATGCTGAGAATGCGGCGCGTGGCACGCTGATCAGCATCTGGCGTGCCCGTCGTGGGTTGGTCGTCAGCGAAGGTGACGAAGCCGACTTCTCATGGGATCTTTCGGGTATCGCGCCGTAAATCGCTGATGCCCAAACGTGGTACAATGCGGGTGCATTCCACAAGACACATATCGTTCCGCGAAGGAGCTTTTGATTTATGGCTGCACCCGACAGCCCCAAGCGCATCTGCATCATGGGATGTGGACGTGTGGGCGCGCAGCTCGCCCAGCAATTTGCCGAGCAACATCATGATGTCCGCGTCATCGACATGCAAAATGACGCATTTCGCCGTCTGCCCGATGATGGCAAGCAAATGCGTACCTTTCTTGGTGATGGCACCGACCCTAGCGTCCTCGAAAACGCTGGCGTAGCTGAAGCGGCGATGTTCATTGCCGTCACCAATGGTGACAACCGCAACATCATGGCCGCCCAAGTGGCCCAGCACCTCTTTCATGTGCCCCAGGTCATCTGTCGCATCTATGACCCAAAGCGCCACGAGATCTATAAAGGCTTAGGCATTCACAGCATCTGTCCCACCCTCATCGGGGCCGACGCCATTTATTTCGACCTCATGGGCAGCCACCTTGTCCTTGACGCGGCCATTGATGGGATCGTGGAGCATCAGCACAGCATCGAGGAGCAGCGACAATGACGCGCAAAAAGGGGCAATATTTCATCATCGGCGGCGGCGGGCGCGTCGGCTACTTCTTAGCCAGGGCGTTGCTCGAAGCTGACGCTGATTACGAGGTCGTGTTGCTGGAGCGCGACGAGGGCCGCGCCAAGATGCTGAAGCGCGAATTGGGCGATGTAGTGGTACGCGGCGACGCATGTGAAGTCGCCACCCTCGAACACGTTGGCTGCGAGCGCGCCGACTTCTTGCTGGCCGTCACGGGTGAAGACGAAGATAATCTGGTGATGTGTCAGGTGGCCAAGCAGGGCTTCCGAGGCAATCGCCGCACGATTGCGCGCGTCAACAATAGCGCCAACATCAAGCTCTTCTATGACCTGGGCATTGATATCGTGGTCAGCCCCACCAACGACATCCTCAAGACGGTGGGCGAAGAGTTGCCCCTTTGGCGGGTCATCGACATCACGCCGCCCAGCAATGGCGGGCTGCGGCTGGTGGAGGTGCGTGTGCCCGAAAATGCGCCGATTTTGGGCAAGACGATCAGCGCGATGGGTCTGCCACCCGACAATACCATCACCCTGTTGGTACGCGACAAGCACAATAGTGTGCCCACCCCACAAACCACCTTGCAAGCCGCTGATAAGCTTTTCGCGCTGGTCAGTGACGAGGGCAAACTGCGCCTCGAACGTGCCATCTTGGGGGAACACACGGCTGCGCGCCTCATTGGGGTCATTGAAGAGGATTAGGTGCTGCTTTTCCTCGCCCGCTCCTCTGGGGGAAGGCGCACCCTTCTTCCCCAGCGGGTGGCTGGCTTTCAGCGCAGGGCTGTGATGATGCGCGCGATCTGTTTCAGGTGTGGTCGTTCATGGATCGCCAGCCGTTGTGCATAGGAAAGCACCGTCCGTTCGAGGGCATTGCCTGCCCCCGTCACGGTCGCCATTCGCGACCAGTCGGTGGGTGTCAATGGTTCCAAAGTCGCCAAGAGGTCAGCCCGCTGCGTTGCGAAGGCGTGCAGCGATGGCTGAAACGCCTGTGTCGGATAGTTCGTTTGTTTGATCCACGTGGTGGGGTTCAGCGCACGCAAGGTCGGCGCGTCTTGCGTGAGGATTGTCTTGATGCATTCGCCCCATACGTCCGCGCACGCGCGCAGATGCGCCAGCACCTCATTGGCCGACCACGCATCTGGTTGAGGTGGCGTGCGCAATTGCGCAGGTGACAGCCCGGCGGTCATTTCCGTGATGCGCTTCGGCGTTGCGGCCAGCATCGCGAGCACCTCCATCTGGGCGAGTGGGCGACGGGACATGTTGTGGCTCCTTATACATCAGGCAGGCGCAATCTGGTGGGCGCAGACGCACCATGAAATTCACCCGCATTATACCGCCCTCCTGCGTTGTGATTCCATGCCTTCACGCGTGTGCGTCCACTGACATGCGCAGGCTGGTCGCTTTGCAGCAATGGCGCGGCCCTTGCCGTGACGATGCGATGCATAGCTGATCTCGTTACCACGAGCAATCTGTGTGCGAATCCACTTTCTGGCGTATTTCGTGCGTTCTTGTATACTCATCTTAGGGGCATTGCGCCCCACACTCGGGACGCATGGTCGCGTCCCCATAGCGGAGGGACATCGCCATGGAGCGTCCAGCGGGCGAGGGCCAGGTCATCTTGGTCGCCGAGGATGACCAATCGCTCATCCACTTCTTACGTCGCAGCCTCGAAAATGAGGGCTTCAAGCCCACCATCGTGCAGACGGGCCAAGAGACCTTGAAGCTCGCTTCGGTCATCAATCCTGCCATTATCGTGCTGGATGTCGGCTTGCCTGATACCGATGGTTTCGCGGTGTGCAAGCAGTTGAAATCAGATAACCGTGTTTCTGACATTCCAGTGCTCTTCCTCACTGGTCACACCGACATCGATGACCGCGTGACGGGCCTCAACTTGGGCGCGCAAGATTACCTGATGAAGCCCTTCGAGATGCCAGAGTTTCTGGCACGGGTGCGCGCCGTCTTGCGTTCCCATGCGGAAACCAACCAAAAGCGGCAAGAATTGACTCAGCAACATGAAGAACTGATGGCCGTCATCAATGACGAATTACGCAGGCCGCTCACCATCATCAGCATGGCTTCGCAGATCTTGGATGAAAACCACCAGATCAGTGAGGGACGGCGCGATCAACTCATCAGCAGCATCCGTGGTAGCGCGGGGACGCTGACGCACATCATTGATGATTTGCTCTATTTGGCCCAACCCACTCGGCGGCTGCGGTCGAGCCAGCCGCGTGCACTGTTGCTGAGCATTGCTGAGGCCAGTCGCGCACGCGTGCAAGACCATGACCTGCATCTGATCACACGCGTCCCCCTGGAATTGCCGCCCATTGCCCTCGATGAAACGCTCTTTCGTCGGGCGGTCGGCCACTTGATCGACAATGCCATCAAGTTTACGCCGCGTGGGGGTGTCATCACCATTACGGCGGTGGTCGCCGAGGGCGGGCAGATCACCCGGGGCGCGGCGGGGCTGGAAACCGGTGCGCCGATCCCCGCCGATCTCTTGCCGCCTGGCGATCCGTCACCCTGGCTGTTGATCGCCGTGCGTGACACCGGCATTGGCATCGCGCCCGAGCATCACGCTCGGGTTTTCGAGCCGTTCTTTCAGGTCGATTCCAGCTCGGTGCGCACCGCACAGGGCGTGGGTTTGGGTCTGGCGGTCGTCGCCACCTTTGTGCGTTCGCATCATGGCCAACTTTCAGTGCGCAGTGGCAACAGCCTGGGCACGGAAATCTATCTCGCCTTGCCCTTGCGCCAACCGCCAGATGACTACCAGGAATCGCTGGGCGACATCAACGACGGCCCTGCCAGCGCCTAACATGAAGAGCCAGGTGATCACTGATCACCTGGCTCAGTTACCCCTGCTTTTCTCTACGACGCGGAGTAGATATACACC
>JACDGC010000532.1 GCA_013815535.1 Ktedonobacterales bacterium | reverse complement strand
AGAGACCAAAGCCCTTATGGCGCACGCCATCCTCTATACCACGGTGGCACCACTTACAACGGAACTGTTCGTGCGCGACCTTCTTGGCTATGCGTCGCCCGCGCAATTTCAGTCGAGCTTGCTTCAACTCGTAATGCAGCCGATCCTTCTTGAGCGAAGGATAGCGCTCTTGCACTTGCTGCAAGACCTCGCGCAAGCTAAAACCAAGTGCATAATAGCGCAAGATGGCTTGCTGCACTTGGGGCAACGTGTGCAACGTCTGCACCGCCTCCTGATAGGTCTCGCGAATCAAATACGCCTCTTCGAGTCCAGGACCAAAAGCGGGCAACGTTTCATGCAAAGGCACCAGCTCACTTTTAACAGCGAGAGTCTTATCGAGGGAAATCGCTCCCAAGACCGGATGGCGGCGCTTATCGATGAGATCCATCGCCTGGTACCGCAAATGCACATACAGGAGATTAGCCAAGTTACCATCCTGGCGCAGCGGTTCATCCCGTTTCACTTCCCACAACCAATAAAAAGATTGCTGGACGATATCCTGAGCGGTGGACGCATCCCCCCCAATGAATCCCGCCAGCCAGCCACTATACTTGCGAAAATGATGACGGAACCACGGTTCAAAATCCGGCGAGGACATGAAGTCCCCAATGGTAGCATAGGGAGCTTGCAACGCACGCATCTCGTCGCGGACGGTAGTGTTACGAACAACTGTCATGTTAGCGGCCATCTAGTCCCTCCTTAGCCCGTAAAGCATCAGCAAGAAGAATCCGCGCAAAAACCCCCATCGCCTCCTGTTGAATCTCAGGGAGCGTGGGGGCATCAGCATGGGTCGCAGCGAATGGCAACGCCTTCACGTTCCATTCTGCATGCTTGCGCGGTTTGCGCGCCTTCGTACTGGGAGGGTGTGCGGCGGTTTTGACATTTGTGGTCAAAACGGGTATACTTGTCATGAGACATGACCTTTCCGATGAGCATCACTCATCTGAGGGGAAAGAACCAAAGCGAACCGTTAAACTTTTCCAGGGTGTGACGGTTCGTTTTTTATTTCCCAATTAATTCGATTCAAGCCATACCTTCACTTTGTCTACTGACCCAGGTGGGTAGATAAGTCGGCGACGGTCAGTGATATCTTTCTTCCCCTGAATACGTAAGGCTGAAATAGCTCGATTTACGCTATACTCAGTCGCACCAAGCTCTCCGGCGATTTCAGCCGCTGTCATCCAGCCTTGTTCTGCCATGTTCGTTTTTCTCCTCTCCTTCATACTGTTATTCTTACTATACCATACTATTCTGGCAGAGTCAATGCCATCGGCACGCTTTTTAGACATTCACACCTATTGAGGCATATTACAGGCTTTACCTCTGTACTATCCAGGTTGAGAGCGCCAGCGGTCGTCACATCGCTTGCAGCGACCATGGGCGATGTGTGGTCGCTCAGATGTGTTACAATCAATGCAGGCATCATAGTCACGTGCCCACTTACCAGCCAAATTACGCGATGAGGGCTTGACAGGTCTTTGGGGCGAACTCCCGTGGGGGCACCTTGCGAAGGGCTGTCAACGCCTCCGAACCCATTGAGGGGTACGAGAGTTGGCAGCCTAAACGTATATTCTAGCTCCGCATGGTCTGCATACAGCGTAATTGACCGCACAAAACGCCGTAGCAATTCTTGCCGCGCATGCGTTTCCCTTGTCAGCAGCACCGCACGGATATCGCGCACGTAGCGCTGCACATCCGCATCAGAAGAGATAAACGGCTGCAGCTGCTTTGCCTCATGACGCAATGCATTAATCTGCGCCACCATATGCGCATGCTGTTTATTCGCCCGCTCATACTCATCTTCCAGCACCGGGGATAGTCCTTGTTTCTGAATGAGCTTGAGCAATTGCCTCACCGCCGCCTCTTGTTCTGTTGCCGCTTGCTCAGCATGCGCTATTTCCGCATCGAGATGGGGACGACGTTCATCTAACTGCCGCTGCGCCTCAGTGACCTCACTCATTACATATTCCGGCGTCAGCGCATGCGAGATGAGCGCATCGACAATCGCCTCTTCTAAGAGCCAGCAGGGGACGCGAGGGAGCGTGCAATCCTGACCGCGCTGGCGCAGCTTCACCCCACAGACATACCAAGAGGTATCAGGGCGGCGCTTATCGACTCGTGCCGTCACCGTCACCTTTTGGCCGCCTTGCAGACAATGACCGCACGTGACCAAGCCTGACAGCAGGAAATGCGAGGACAGCACACGCGGGCTGGTTTGCGTGAATTCGCGCTGCTGGCGATTCGCCTGGACGCGCACGAAGTCATCCAGGTTGACATACGGCTCACAAAAGAGATGCCCGCTTTCCCAATCAGCAGGGTAGCGCTTGCCATGATAGACGAAGACACCCGCATAAATAAGATTACTAAAGAACGTTGAGTAATGTTGATGGTTGCTATAAATCTTGGTTGCCTGATGGATCTGCTCATAACTGGCATTATCGCGCAGCTTCATTTGCCAAGCCAGGGCCACCCGCTCAGATAATGACTCATCTTTGACGAGCCGCAGCCCATAGCGTGCCTCTCCATTGCGCTTGCGTCCATAGATTTCTTTTTCAGTATGATACCCACGCGGTGCGACGCCGCCAGGCCAGTACCCTTGCTCAACGGTGAAGCTGAGGCCGCGCTTGACATCCGCCGAGAGGTCTTCCAAAAAGCGTTGATTCTTCCAATCAATAAACGCTTCATAGATGGGAGCCATTTCGCCGGAGGGGACATCATCAATCTTGCTGACAATGACATAGCCGCGCTTGCGTAGCTCAGCTTTATAGAACTGCGAATCCAATTGGTCGCGAGCGAAGCGCGAAAACGACCAGACGGCAATACCATCAACGAGACGCACATCCTGCCGTGAGAGCGACAGCATCGCTTGGAATTGCTCACGGTCCTCGCGGCTGCCCTCGACAGCCTCATCAATGAACGTGCGATCAACGATCCAGCCATTTTGCTCGCACCAGTGCAGCATGCCCGACTTCTGGCTATCAATGGTCTGGTTATCCCCCGGCGAATGCCGCAGATAGCACCAGACGTGACTCCCAGGAGGCAATTCCCAGCGGCGTTGTTGTTCTTTGTTGTTCTTCCATTTTTGCGTGAGTTTGTAGCGCGGCATGTTGATCGCCTCCTTGTTGCTGGAGATTCTAACACACATGTGGTGAAACCGATACTGCCGTGACATGCCTAGGAAAGAAGGGATTTCTCATGGTAATCCGAGGCAGTTATTATGCCACCCATTCTTGAACCAGATCGTCCAATACATGAGGTATTGACGAGTAGGCAAAAGGGCATTACAATCATTGTGAAATTGGGAAATAGGAGAGGGGCTTGCAAGCATGAATAGTCTCTTATTACGCGTTTTCGCGATGGTGCTGGTATTAAGTGTGCTTACCATCATTCGACGGAGAAATACTCAGCGCAATTTTCTGCGCTCATTGCAGCCCTTAACCCCGATTCCCACACCCGAGCGACCTCCCTATTGGGTAAAAGCCACCCATATCGCACTACAGCAACTTTCAGGGAGATAGAGCAGGCATGGAGTAGCCCGCGTGCTGAAACCAGGCGGACGCATCGGCGTCGGTAATGTGAGCAAGAGCGATGGCTAAGGCATCGAGCAGGGTCTCGCGGGT